>JAJBSZ010000330.1 GCA_020861125.1 Planctomycetota bacterium
GCCTTGACCTCCTTCATCTCGGTTTCGGTGGAGGCGCCGACATTGACCTGGGCGATGCCGCCGGCAAGCTTAGCCAGGCGTTCCTGCAGTTTTTCCCGGTCGTAGTCGGAGGTGGTGGTCTCGATATCCCGGCGGATCTGCTTGACCCGGGCGGAGATGTCGGCGGCGGAACCGGCGCCCTTAATGATGGTGGTGTTGTCGGCGTCGACGATCACCTTCTGGGCCCGGCCGAGGTCGTTCAGGCTGACTTTGTCCAGGGTGATGCCGAGGTCTTCGAAAATGGCGCGGCCGCCGGTCATCACGGCGATGTCCTCGAGCATGGCCTTGCGGCGGTCGCCGAAGCCGGGCGCCTTGACAGCACAGACGTTGATGATGCCGCGCATCTTGTTGACGACCAGGGTGGCGAGGGCTTCGCCGTCCACATCCTCGGCGATGATCAGGAGCTGCACGCCGGCCTTGGAGACTTCCTCAAGGAGCGGCACCAGGTCCTGGGCGTTGGAAATCTTCTTTTCATAAATGAGGATAACGCATTTTTCGAACACGCATTCCATGCTGTCGGGAGAGGTGACGAAATGGGGCGACAGGTAGCCGCGGTCGAACTGCATCCCTTCCACCACGTCGATGGTGGTATCGATGGATTTGCCTTCCTCGACGGTGATGACCCCGTCCGAGCCCACCTTCTCGAAAGCATCGGCCAACAGCTTGCCGATACGGGCATCGTTGTTGGCGGAGATGGCGGCGACGGCGGCGATGTCGGCCTTCTTGCCCTTGATGGGGGTGGCCATCTTTTCGATCTCGGCGGTGACGGCCCGGACCGCCTTGTCGATGCCGTGCTTGATGGCCATGGGGTTGGCGCCGGCGGTGACGTTTTTCATGCCTTCGATGACGATGGCCTCGGCCAGGACGGTGGCGGTGGTGGTGCCGTCCCCCGCCTTGTCGGACGTCTTGGATGCCGCTTCCTTGACCATCTGCGCGCCCATGTTTTCGTACTTGTCCATGAGCTCGACTTCTTCGGCCACCGACACGCCGTCCTTGGTGACCGTGGGGCTCCCCCACGACTTGTCGAGAATGGCGTTCCGGCCGCGCGGACCCAGAGTCACCTTGACCGCCTGCGCCAACTTCTTGACTCCGTCCCGCATCTTGACGCGGGCTTCCGCGGCGAAGACCAGCTTTTTCGCTGCCATAGCTACGTTCCTCCTGAAATATTGCCAAATATACACTGAACAGTTTGATTGCCAGAAAACGCAGGACAGTTGGAGACCAGCAGTGGGCCACCATTCCTGACGACAACGATTGCAAGATCCCTGCCAAAAACAAGGATGCCCGGACAGCGTCTGTCCGGACAGAGCACAAAAGCCAATGAGGATAATACCATATTGGGATGGTGCGGATCAAAAAGAAAACATTTACTTTTGTCCGCAGCCTCCGATTTTCCTTCTCCAATCCCCTTCCGACCAAACCGCTTTGTCACTTTGACAGGGCGCGGCAACCAGGATACGCAGCATTTTCCCCCTTGCCATAAAACCCGATAGGCGTATCGTTACGTCGTAACACCCCTCTCGGGTGGGCAGGGAACGGATAAGGCTGTGGCAGCGAATCCGCCATTTGGGGTGTATTTATTGTTGCATTTGCAACTAGAAAGGACGACAGATGCGGAAATCTCTTGTGGGAGTTTTGGTTATGGTTTTGGTGATGGCAGCGCGGAGCGGCGGGGTGGTGGCGGAGGACGCGATCCTCCTGCCGGCGCCGCGCACGGATGGCGGTCCCGCCCTGGCGACCACCCTGGCCGGCCGGGCCTCGGGCCGGACGTTCTCCGATGGGGAAATCACCACGCAGGAGTTATCGGATCTTTTGTGGTCCACCGCCGGCGTCAACCGGCCGGACGGGAAGAAGGTATATCCGGTGTCCATGAACCGTCAGGACATGACCTTGTACGTCTTCACGCGGGAGGGCGTGTACCGCTACGACCCCGCCGGCAACCGGCTGGAGGCGGTATTGGCGGGGGACCACCGGGCGGCCACCGGCACCCAGCCGTTCGTACCCCGGGCGTCGGTGAACTTGGTTTATGTCCAGGATATGGGGTTGTGGAATTCTGCGCCGGAGGGGCATCGCGGCGAAAATTGGGGCTTCGCCCACGCCGGCTCCATGAGCCAAAACGCCTCCCTCTATGCCGCCGGCCAGGGCTGGGCGTCGGTGGTGCGGGGCCTGTTCGACGGCGACGCCCTGAAAACCCTCCTCGGCCTGCCGGAAAACCAGGTGGTGCGCCTGACCCAAAGCATCGGCCCCAAGGGGTAACGCCGCTCCGCCCGGCTCAGGGCCCGTCGTAGGTGGCGGCGCATTTCTCCGACTCCCACACGGTCACGGCATGGACGGCGACGCCGTCCGGCAGGACTTTGCCAATTTCGGTGAACAGATAGCGGGCGATGTTTTCCGACGTGGGGTTGACGGTGTCGAAGGGCGGCGTCTCGTTCAGGAACCGGTGATCCAGCCGTTCGAGGCAGGCGTTGACCAGGCGTTTCAGATCGCCGAAGTCCAGCAGCATGCCGCAGGGATCCAGCCGGCTCCCCTTGACCACGACCTTGACCCGCCAGTTGTGGCCGTGGAGGTTCTCGCACTTGCCCCGGTATTCCCGGAGCTGGTGTGCCGAGGCGAAATCGCTTTCCACCTGCAGGTAAATCATAGGGTCCTTTTTTTTTGCTGGATGCAGGTCGGGGCCAACCTACTCCTGTGTTATCTGGGGGTCGACGACATTGCGGATCTGCACGCCGAAGCACTGGTTGACGATTACCGCTTCGGCGGTGGCGATTTTGACATTGGCGGCCATGACGTCCAGGTTTTCGCCGGACATCTTCCGGAACTCGATGATGGTGCCGGGGCACATGTCCTGAATCAGCTCCATGCGCATTTTTTTTGCCGCGATGGTCACCACCAGCGGCAGCCGGATCTTCATGGCGATGGCCAAATTGGCCGGGTCCACCCCCAGCTGCCGGGCCACCTCGGCCCGCTCCTCCGCCTGCGGCCCGTCGCTGTCCGCCGCCACGCCGGTGACGGACCGGCCGATGAGCAGGGTGACGGTGAACGGCGGCCGGCCCTCCACCGTTACCTTGACCGTTTCCGCCAGATATTCGCCGTCCGCGATGGCCGGTGACGGCGAGCCGGCGGCCAAATCCACCAGCCGGGATTCCTCGGGCGTCAGGGTGACGGCTCCGCCCAGTTCACCCCGGATCCGGACTTCCCCCTGCCCGACGAAGGCCGTCGCCGCCTCGTTGTAGGCGTCCATACCGGCAGCGTCCAGACCGGTGGCCGCGGCATCGGCGTCGCCACCGACCAGCAGCGCCATCATGTGCGCCACGATTTCCCGCGCCCCGTCGGCCGGAACCAGCAGGTAGAGGAGGCCCCGGGTTGCGCCGGACCAGCGCACCGGCGTCACCACCGTTTCCCCGGCGTCCTTCACCACCTCGCCCGGCCGGCCGTAATCCTGGCCGGCGATGGCATAGGAGACGTCGCGGCCGATGAGGGTCGACCAGCCACCCGCGCCGCCCTCCATCACCGCCCGGGCGATCCGCCCGCCGGCGGCGGCGACGTCAGGATTGATCAAACCCACAGACATGGCATGCCTTTTATCCCAGCCGGCCCCGACGGCCGGGCGCTTATATCTGGAAGATATCCCGGAAGAAGTCGCCGGTGTTCCGCACCAATCCGGCGACGCCACCGGAACGGTGCACCTCTTCTTCCACCACCATCAAGGGGGAAAACAGGGTGCGGTAGGCCTGCCGCCGCCACCGGGGGAGCAGCGGATCCGACCCCACGAGATACTCGACGGCGGCGGCGCTTTCCACCTGAACCCGGGCGGTCTGGCTAACTATCTCGCCGCTGGCGCGCAGCCCGCCGTAGCCGGCAGCATACACAACCAAAAACACCACAAACGTCCGCGCCGGCGACCGGCGCTTTTTCGGATCGGCCATGCTGGTACCCCTTTACAGTTCATCGTCGATGGCGGTTTCGCGATCCACCCTCACCGCCTTGTAATGCCGGTGCTGCCCCGGGTAGACCCAGAATTTCGGTCGGTCGCCGATGGTCATCAGCATGGGCTCGGAAACATCCTTCTTGGTGAGAATGAGGTCCCCCGGCTGCAGCCGCAGGAGATCCCGCATGGTGATATGGGTCTTGCCCACGTACACCACCGCTTCCAGCGGGGCGGTCTTGACGCCGTCGTTCAACTTGGCATTCTCGAGATCGGCGTCCGAGGTGCGGCGGATCTGGAACCAGGTCTGGATGGTGGAGAAATCGCCGATCTTCGGCTCGATCACCGGGAAGGGGATGCAGAGATTCAGCATGCCGGCGGAATTCCCCATGCTGATCTCGAAGCAGATCAGGATCACCACCTCGTTGGGCGGCACGATCTGCATGAGCATGGGATTCGATTCCCGGCTGCTCACCGCGAAATCGATGTCCAGGATCGGCTTCCAGCAATCCCGGAGAAAGGTCAGGGTGTCGGTGGTGACGTGGCTGATCAACCGCCACTCGATGTCGGACATCTCCCGCTCGGGAATATGGGGATCGCCGTGGCCGCCGCCGAGCAGTTTATCCAGGATGGGGAAAACGATGGAAGGGTTGATCTCCAAGACCATCGACCCGTCCAGCGGTTCGCACCGCAGCAGATTGAAACAGGTGGGGTTGGGCAGGCTCATGAGGAATTCCTGATAGGTGAGCTGCTCAACCGACGCCATCCGCACTTCGACGATGGTCCGCAAATACGCCGACAGGCTGGCGCCGAGTTTCCGGGCCAGCACTTCGTGCATCATTTCGATGGATCGGATCTGATCGGTGGAGACCCGTTCCGGCCGCTTGAAATCGTATATCTGGACGTCACCCAGCGGCACCGCCTCGGCCTGCGGCCCGCCGGTGAGGTCCAGACCATCCAGCGCCCCATCGGCGTCGTCGGTCGGGAGAAAGGCATCGACATCGTCAGGCGATAGAGTATCAGGCATACGCTCGTCTTATGGCTTGGCCGCCGCGGCGGCCGGTCAATTCCGGTCGAAAGGAAGGAAGTCATTGCCGTGGCCGAGACGGAGGACCTCCCGCACCGCCTCTTCGATGGCGGCTGGAACCCCGGCTTCCAGCTCGGCGATGCGACGTTTGGTCAACGCCTCCTCATGGAGGAGACGGGAGATGCGCTGCTGCGCCTCCTCGATGGTGGCTTCGCACTCCTGGGCTTTTTTGGCTTCCGGAATATAGCCCAAAAGAAAGATGGCCACCGCACCGCACAACAACAGGGTTGCGAGAGGCGCGGAATAAAACCAGGACGGAGAATCGTCATCCATGTGCGGGTTTCCCAAAAGCCAGGTGCCGAAAGAACATAGTTTCTTTATCGGTCAACGCCGTGTCCGCCTTCAGGTTTTCCCGACAAACCGGACGCGCTTCCTGGTATTTGTCCCGCGGGGACGAGTTCCTTTCAAAGGTACCCGCGCCGCCGACGGCGGCTGCGGGTCGATACCGGTGCGTTCGGGCGGCGGCCGAAGCCCGCTACCCGTTGGAAAAAGGAAGTTTACACCATTATTGAAGGTTGCGGGAAGGCGGTCGGAGCGGGAATACATTCTCAGCCGGCACCCGTGGGACGGCGTGGGGCGGGCGCGGTTCGGCGGTGGCCTCCGGCGTCCGCCGAGCAAGTCTTACCCGGTTTGACGGTTGTCCGAAGTACTCTCGACGGAGGACGATGGTACGACCTTGGCGGCGGAAAGGCGGCCGCTGCGGACCGGTCCCGGGCACACCACCCTCCCCTTCCACCCGTGCCGTTGACACGAGGAAGGGGGAGGGAACAGGATCGCCCATAGGGTGGCGGTTACCCCGCCGCCGTTAAAGGAATTCGATCTTGTCGATGCGCAGGTCCATACTGCCGGCAGGAAGCTCGGCCGTGACGGTTTCGCCCGGGCCGTGGCCGACCATGCATTTGGCCAGAGGTGAGGTGACCAGAATCTTGCCGGAAGCGGGGTCGGCCTGACCGGCGCCGACCACGGTCCGGACCATGGTTTGGCCGTCCTTCAGGCGGGTGAAGGTCACCGTGCAGCCCAGCACCACCTTGTCCTTGGGGGCTTTGGCGGGATCGATGATGACGGCGTTGGCGAGCATCCCGTTCAGTTGGGCGATACGGGCGTTGAGCATAGCCAGTTCCTCGCGCGCCGCGTGGTAGTCGGCGTTTTCGCGCAGATCGCCTTTTTCCCGGGCCTCTTCGATGGCCGTCTTGATGTCGGGACGCTTCCGCTCGAGCTCGGCCATCTCCGCTTTGATCTTGGCCATCCCCTCTTCGGTCATGGGTACCGCATCACTTGCTGACATCGCTTGTCCTCCTGCGGACCGTCACCTCAGTTGCCGCGTAACTGATTTTCCGGAAAAAGTGGATCCCCGGGCGCCGGCCCATTCCGGCGTCCGGGGAACGGTGGCGGGACCACTTCCGATCAGGAAGCGGTTTCCACCAAGAGTTGCAGTCGGGCGCAGCCTTCCTCGATGGTGGCGGCACCCGTGGCGTAGGATAGCCGGATATGATTCGGCGCGCCGAAGGATTCGCCCGGAACCATCGCCACATGGGCGTGATCCAAGGCGACGGAACAGAAGTCCTTGGGGTTGCGGATCATCTTGCCGGCCAGGGTCCGACCAAACAGGCCGGAGATGTTAGGCAGGGCATAAAAAGCACCCTGGGGCATGGCCATGCTGATGCCCGGGATCTCGTTCAGCCGGTCGTGGATCAGCCGGCGCCGGACATCGAACTGCTCCACCATTTCCTCGACGCAGTCCTGGGGACCGGTGAGGGCGGCGACGGCGGCGGCCTGGGCGATGGTGCAGGGATTGGAACAGGTTTGGCCCTGGAGGTCCTCGATGGCCTGGGCCACCTCCTTGCGGGCGGCGGTCCAGCCGAGCCGCCAGCCGGTCATGGCATAGGTTTTGGAACAGCCGTTGGTGACCACGGTGTGGTCGCGGCAGTAGTCCGACACCGACGCCACCGACTTGTGCACGGCGCCGCCGAAGATCAACTTGTTGTAAATTTCGTCGGAAAGACACCAAATACCCCGCTTCTCCAGCAGCCGGCCGATCTCCTCGATGGTCTCCGCCGGCACGATCTGGCCGCTGGGGTTGGACGGCGAGTTCAGGATCAGCAGCTTGGTGCGCGGGGTGATCGCCCCTTCGATGGCGGCCGGGGAGACGGCAAAGCGGTCCTCTTCCCGGGTTTCCACAATCACCGGTACCCCGCCCACCAGCCGCACCATCTCCGGGTAGCTCACCCAATAGGGCGCAGGGACCAGCACCTCGTCCCCCGGGTTGACCAGCGCCATCAGGGCGAGAACCAGGGCGTATTTGCCGCCCGGCGAGGCCACCACCTGGGAGGGCGCGTATTCGACGCCGATGTCCCGCCGGAACTGGCTGGCGATGGCCTCACGAAGATCCGGCGTGCCGCCGACGGCGGTGTAGCCGTGGCGCCCGTCGTCGATGGCCTGCTTGGCGGCAGCGCAGATATGGCGGGGAGTTTTGAAGTCCGGCTCGCCGACGCTGAATGAAATAACGTTCTTACCTTCCGCAGCCAGCTTCTTGGCCTTGGCGCTCATCGCCATGGTGGCGCTGGGCTCAAGCTCCAGGACCCGACGGCTCAAAAAATCCCTAACCATCTCGTAATCTCCACAACTCCTGTACGTTACCGGGCCAACGCAGCGTTGCCCGTGATTTTCCGGTAGTTTTCCAGAATTTCCGCCAGAGCCTCCGGCTCCGCCAGGCCGAGGGCCAGACGCTGGACTGTGACGGCCCGCTCCCGCTCCCCGCTCGCGTGGCAGGCCATGGCCAAGGTGTCCAGGAACGCGGCCGAGGCCGAACCGTAACGGCCAAACACCTGATCCCGCGACGTCACCAGCAGTTCCGCCAGCGCCAGGGCCCGCCTGGGATCCCGCCCCTCACCCTCGGGCGCGGTGGCCAGGAGATAGGCCTGGGTGTTCACCAGCAGCCAGCGGGCGGCGGCGGCGGTGGCGGCATCGGAAAACCCTTCCAACGCCTGCTCCGCCCGCTCGATGGCGGCAAAGGCGGCCGGGTAGTCTCCGAGTTCCGCCTGAACCCATGCCGCCATCACTTCGGCCTCCCAGACCGCCTCCGGTGACGGGAGCTGGGCGGTATCAAAGCCGGCCATGAGGAGGCGGGCATTGGCCAGATATCCCAGACGACGCGGCGCCTCCCGGGCTGCCACCACCAGGGCCTCCGCCAGCCGCCAGCGGGCCAGCGGACGACCGGGAAGGGCGGTGGCGTAAAGCCGGCCGCGGCGGAGCAGCGCCGGCACGTCGGCCGGCGCTGCCCGGGCGACGGCGGCGGGCAACGCCAACAGCCATTGTTCCCGCCAGCGGGCGGTGCCGACCCCCGCCAGCCACCCGGCGATCACCAGGGCGGCCAGCAGGATAACGGCGCGGCCGATCTTCATCGCCCGGGTGGGATGCAGGCTGGCCACCGGCGGCAGACCGCATTCCTCGCGCGTATACCGACCGAAAAACAGATCGGAATCCTGAGCCATCGTCCCCTCCCCTTCCCGGCCTTTTCGCCCTGGATACCGGCCAACTTGGTCAGTCATCCACGATGACGCTTTCCGTTTCCGGCATGCCACAGGCCGCAAGCAGAGGCATCTGGTGTTTGCTGACGCGGGCGCGGAAAAAATCCGTCCCCGTCACCGTCACCCCGTCCAACTTGCAGTGGGTGAGGGTGGCGCCGGCCAGAACGGCGCCCGTCAGGTTGGCGCCGGTGAGGTCCGCGCCGGTGAGATCGGCGCAGCACAGATCGTAACCGGTGAGATCCGCCCGCTTGCAATCGACGCCCACCAGTTCGATGGTGTCCCGGATGTCCTGGCACCAGCGGTTCCAGCCGGTGGCGTCGTTCTTGCCAAGGCATTCCCGCAGTTTTTGTCCCGGCGTCACCCGGGTTTTCCGTACCTCACCGATATCGATATCGATGTCGTAGCCGCCGGGAACCCGGCGCAGGCCGGAGGCCTTGCCCTTCACCACCGCCATGGTCTCGCCCCGACCGCTTTTGTCCGCCAACACCACCACCTCCAGCGGGGTCAGTTTCACCACTTCGGTGGTATTGCAGCGCAGCACCAGCCGGTCGTCCTTGAGGAACACCGCTTCGCCGGTCCGGGTCCGGCGCCCGGTAGGGCTGGGATCGTTGAGAATGCGGTACACCGCCCGTTTGGGCCGGTCGGCGGTGTCGATGGTGAGCGGCGATTCGTCCGACTCGTTGATCATCGCCTCCAGCCCGGCGATGAGTTCGTCCACAGTGGACAGCTCGGGATAGGATTGTTCCTCGGCCATGACCGTTCCATCCTGAAAACTTCCTGCCCAACCCCGAGCCGACAGTCCAGCCGGACACGCGGCACCCTTTCCCCACGCGGCAGTGGTGACCGCGTTGGACCCGAGACCGTTCTTTCGCAGGCTACCGGAGCGATTTTACCAGCAACGCCCGGATGGCGCAATGTCCCGCCAACCGGTTTTCCCCGATCCGGGCCGCGCACCGCCACCGGCTGGGAGGCGGCCGGAAGTCCCGAGCCCCGGTCGTCCGCCCGGCGACCCATTCCTGGCGCGATGCCAGCGCCACCCAGTCGGGCAGCCATACAAAACGGCCGGCATCGTACAAACGAGGCCGGCCGTTCCAAACCCTCCCCGCAGCCGGTCAGGCGTCCTTGATTTTTTTCTGCCGCTCGGCCACCACTTCCTCGGCGATGCGCAGCGGCACCACCTCGTACTGCTCGAAGTGCATGGTGAAGGAGGCGCGGCCCTGGCTCATGTTGCGGAGTTCCGAAGCATAGCCAAACATGTTGGCCAGGGGCACCACCGCCTTGATCTGCTGGCCGCTGGGCAGCGGTTCCATGCCGCTGATCCGCCCGCGCTTGCCGCAGAGGTTGCCGGTGACGCCGCCGGCGAATTCCTCGGGCGTGGTGACGTTCACCGCCATCATCGGCTCGAGAAGCTGCGGGTTGGCCTTGAGGAACGCTTTCTTGAAGGCCATGGAAGCACAGGTCTTGAACGCCTGTTCGGAGGAGTCGACCTCGTGGTGCTTGCCGTCGAAGAGGGTGACCCGGACGTCGACGATGGGATAGCCGGCCCACGCGCCCTTGGCCAGGGTCTCGGTGACCCCCTTCTGGACGGCAGGAATGTATTCCTTGGGCACGGCGCCGCCGACG
>JAJBSZ010000470.1:0-5799 GCA_020861125.1 Planctomycetota bacterium
GACTGGAACTGTAAGCCGAGAACACTCGCCAACCACCGTTCGCCAAGGACGCCTGCCATGACAACCGTTCCCGACAGCGTGGAAGCAGCCAGAAAGAAATACCGTTCCCGTAAGCTTCTGACGGATATTCTCTACTACGGCACCATTCTGGCCTGCGTGTTTTTCTTTCTCCTGCCCCTGTTGTGGATGCTCTTGAACGCCTTCAAGACGCCGCTGCAGATCGTCGAACTGCCGCCCAAACTTTTCTTCAAGCCGACCCTGGAAAACTTCGAGAACGTCTTCCGCTCCCAGGATTTCGGGCGCTACATTTGGAACAGCCTGACCATCGCCTCCTGGAGCACGGTGTTCGGGCTGATCCTCGGACTGCCGGCGGCGTTTTCCATCGCCATCTACAAGCAGAAGAAGCTCGCCGTATTCATCCTGATCTCCCGCATGGTGCCAGGCATCACGTTCCTCCTGCCGCTGTTCATCATGTTTATGCACTTTGACATGGTGGACACCACCGCCTCCCTGGTGCTCAGCCACCTCCTGGTGGGCCTGCCGGTTATCGTCTGGGTCATGGTGCCGTTTTTCGAATCGATCCCCAAGGACCTGATCGACGCCGCCCGCGTCGACGGCTGCAGCATTTTCGGCACCTTCCTCCGCATCATCCTGCCCATCTCGCTGCCCGGCGTGGTGACCGCCGCTATCCTGTCCTTCATTTTCTCCTGGAACAATTTCATGTTTTCCATCGTCCTGGCCCAGCACAACACCAAGACCGTGCCGGTGGCGATTTTCAACTTCATCGCCTACGCCCAGATCGATTGGGGCGGGCTGATGGCGGCGGCGGTGGTCATCACCCTGCCGGTGCTGGTGATCACCATCGTGACGCAGAAATACGTCATTCGCGGCCTGACGGCGGGCGCTGTCAAAGGGTAGATCAACGGCGAACCAGCCGGAAACGAAAGGGAGGGATGCCGTCCGTGGGCATCCCTCCTATTCGTGTCTGTAGTCGTGAGCTCGACCGGAAAGGCGCCTCCGTCAGAGATACCGGTCAAGATGGCTGTCCGCTTGGGGGGCCAGCACGGATTCTGTCAGATGAGTGGTAAGGCGGGCGTCGGACAAGGCGGCGGGTTCGTCTTCCCGAGCGGCGGTGAGGACATGCAGGGCGTCGTCTCCCAGCTGCCGCTGCAGGTTCATTATCTGGAGATCGATCAACTGGATGAGTTTGGCGATCTCCTTGGGGTCATCCATTTCGGCGAAGTCCATGACTCCGGCGGAAGACTGGTTATCCCCTTGAATAAACGTGAGCATGGCCGCCGGGCTGCCGCCCGCCGCGGCGGCGAAGGAATCCCCACCGGCGACGCTCGTTCCGTTAATCCGCACCGTTCCGGTGTCGCCGGCCATCGCGGGAACAGCCGAGGCGGCGTCGGCATACGATTTGCCCAGTTCGCCCAGCCGTTTCACCAGTTCCGCCTTCTGCTTTTCCAGGTTCCGAATCTGCCGGAGGATAGCGGCCTTGCGGCTGTCGCCGCCGGCACCGACGTTCACGCTGGTGGTGGTGATCTGCATCGCGGCTCCTTTCGGCAGAGGGCGGTGGCGGTATCGGCACGTGATGGTGGTTGTTATGAGCGGCCGCGCTCGCGAAAAGTTGAGAAACAGTGTCCGAAAAAAAGCGCTCCCCCACCGGGGAGCGCCTGCCATCTGCGGCCGGTGCCACGTCACCGCACGGTGAAGCCGTGCCCGATCAGGACCTTCCGGATAGCCGTATCCTGCTCGTCGCTGGGGATCAACGCCGGCGGCCGGCTGGCCCCGACCTCGGGATCCATGAGGTAGAGGGCCCGCTTCACCATGGCCGGCGGGTAGCCGAAGGCGTAGAGGTCGGTGCGGAGGGCGGTGAGACGCTCCTGCTGCCGTTCGGCCTCGGCGTCGTTGCCCGCCGCGAACTCCCGGCAGATGGCATGCACCGTCTCCGGCGCGACGTTGGCGAGACCGGATACGCAGCCGGCGGCGCCCTGGGCCAGGGCGTAGTAAATCAGGGAATCCGGCCCGGCGAAGACGGCGAAATCCTTGCCGGAACGGCTGATGGCAATATAGGCGTCCAGGGTCTCCCGCGTGCCGCCGCTGTCCTTGATGCCCTTGATGTTGCCGTGATCGGCCAGCCGGGCGGCGGTAATCGGTTCGATATGGTTTTGGGTGCGAGCGGGGATGTCGTAGAGGTACACCGGCTTGGTCACTTCATCGGCCAGGCGGCTGTAGTGGTTGTAGAGGCCCTCCTGGGTGCAGGCGATGAAGTATGGGGCGATCACCGACAGGGCGTCGACGCCGGCGGCGATCATGTCGCGACCGAGGCGGATCGTCTCGTAGGTGGACGGGCAACCGGCGTTGGCGTAGACCTGAACCCGCCCCGCCGCCGCCGCGACCACGGTTTCGCAGACCCGGATTTTCTCGTCGTAGAGCAGGCTGGTGAAATCCCCGTTGGTGCCGCAGGCGAGGATGTTGTTGCCGGCGGCGACCTGCCGTTCCACCTGCCGGCGGATGGCGTCGTAGTTGATAGTCTCGTCGTTGTGGAAACAGGTAACCAGGGCGACAAAGGACTGGGCGGTGCGCATGGGCTTTTCCCTTCGTGGACTGGGGTGCGGACTACGGCGCCGGCCGCCTCGCCGGGTGGGCGGCCGGACGGGCCTATTCCATGAGCGCGGCGTAGATGGCGCGGATGGCGTTACGGCTGACTTCGCGCGGGTTGTTGTCCAGCAGCCGGCGCACCGTGAGGGCATCCTCCACCAAAACGTCGAGGTCACCGGCGGGAACGCCCAATTCCCCCAGGTTCCGGGGAATGTCGACGTCCCGGGCCAGCGCCGCCAGCTCCGTCAGGACCCGTTCCACCGCCATCTCCGTCGAGACCGCCGGTCCGGCGCCGGGCAGGAACCGCGCCAACGCCGCCAGCTTGGCCGCCGCCGCATCGCGGTTGTAGGCCATAGCCGTCGCCAGGAGGATCGCGTTGGACACCCCGTGCGGAATGCGGTAGCGGCCGCCCAGGGGGTAGGACAGGGCGTGGACGATGTTGGTGCCGGCGCAGGCGATGCACAGGCCGGCATAAAAGGAAGCGAGGAGCATCGACGCCCGCGCCTCCCGGTTGGTTCCATCCCGGTAGGCGGTGCGGAGGGTGGCAAAGATCAGCCGGATCGCCTCCTCCGCCAGGACATCGCTCAACGGATTCGCCTTATTCGAAACCAGGCACTCCACCGCGTGGCAGAGGGCGTCCATGCCGGTAGCGGCGGTGACGGCGGGCGGCAAGCCCAGGGTGGTGTCGGGGTCCAGGATGATCCGGTCGGCCACAAACAAACTGCAGACGATGCCCACCTTCATCCGCAGGGCGGGCCGGTAGAGAATGGCGTTGGGCGTCGCTTCGGCGCCGGTGCCGGCGGTGGTGGGCACCATGTACAAGGCGGTACGGCGGCAGTCGGGGAAGGTGCCGGCGAAGAGATCCGCCACCGTTGCCTCGGAGCCGGTGAGGACGGCGATGATCTTCGCCATATCCAGCACGCTGCCGCCGCCGATGGCAACGACGGCATCGAGACCGCAGCCGCGGAACCGCTCGGCCAGGGCGGCGGCCTCGTCCTCCGACGGTTCGCTCGGCGTGTCGTAACAGGGCACCACCTCGGCCGCCGCTTCCCGGCAGGCCGGGAGGACGGCATCGAGACAGCCGGAGGCCTGGACCCCCGCATCCGACAGCAGCAGAACCGTTTTGCCGGCGATCCATTCCGGCAGCAGGGCGAGTTTTCCCGATCCGAACTCCACCCGACCGGGCAGCGAACAGCCGAATTGGTTCATGATATTCCTTTAGCTTCCAGAGGGTCAGAACCGGCGCCGGTATCGCCCAGAGCGGCCGGATTGAGAATGCGCGGCGGTTGTTCTCCCGCCAGGAGGGCGGCGATATCCGTCACAACCATCATGCCCATGCGTTCCACCGACTCCCGGGTGTCGGCGCCCGAATGGGGAGTGAACACCACCTTGGGGCAGGCGAACAGCGGATGGCTCCGGTCCGGCGGCTCCACCGTGTAGGCGTCGATGGCGGCGCCGGCGATGACACCGCCCTCCAGGGCCGCCGCCAGGGCGTCCGTATCCACCACCTCGCCCCGGGCGAAATTCAGGAGAAAGGCGGTGGGCCGCATCAGGGCCAGCTCCGCCGCCCCGATGAGGTGGGTGTTCTCCTTGCCGCCGAAGACGTGCAGGGACACGTAGTCCGCCCGCCGCAGGAGGGGTTCCAAATCCACCAGCTCGATGCCGTGTTGGACGCAGAACTCCCGGTCCGGATACGGATCGCTGGCGATGACCCGCAGGCCGAGGCCGATGGCCTTCCGCGCCAGGATCCGGCCGATGGTGCCGAGGCCGACCACCCCCAAGGTCTTGCCCTCGATCTCGCCGCCGACAAAGCGTTCCCAGCCGCCGTCCACCACCACCCGGTGCAGCATGGGAATGCGCCGCGCCAGGCTCAGCATACCGCCGAGGGCCAGCTCCGCCACGGCGTTGGCGTTGCTGCCGGGGGCGTTCAGCACCGGAATGCCTCGGGCGCTGGCGGCGGCGATGTCGATGTTGTCCACCCCCACGCCGTGCTTGAGAACCGCCCGCAGGCGCGGCGCGGCGGCGATGGTGGCGGCGGCGGCGGGTGCCAGTCCGACCACGAGAAAATCCATGGCAGCCGCGTGCGCCCCTACCCCACCGTCCGGCTGGGAGGCGTCAGTGCAGCGGATCAGCCGCCAGCCGTGCTCTGCTATGAAGTCGGGCACCCCGCCGACTGTCCCGAAGGTGGGCGAAGTGGTAACGATGGTGATGGGCATGGGTCCTCCTCCGCCGGTGGTTCCAGGATAGTTCACGGCTTCACCGGCGGTCCGCCCGCCAGCATGGCGCCGTATTCGATGGCATGAATCATGCTCTGGGGCGACGAGACGTTTTTGCCGGCGTTCTCGAAAGCGGTGCCGTGATCCACCGACGACCGGACGATGGGCAGGCCGAGGGTGATGTTGACGCCGGTCATCCCCGACCAGGCGCCGGTGGCGGCGTCGTATTTGAAGCTCAGCACCTTGAGGGGGATATGGCCCTGGTCGTGGTACATGGCCACCACCACGTCGAAGCCGCCGCCCGCCGCCCGGCTGAACACCGAATCGGGCGGATAGGGTCCGCTGGCGTCGATGCCCGCGTCCCGGGCCGCGGCCACCGCCGGGGCGATGACCTCCAGCTCCTCCCGGCCAAATAGGCCGTTCTCGCCGGCGTGGGGGTTGTAGCCGGCCACCGCCACCCGCGGCTGCCAGATGCCGAACCGGCGGCAGGCCGCGTCCGCCAGGCGGATCACCGTCAACACCCGTTCCCGGGTGATGAGGGCGGGCACCCGCGCCATCGGCACGTGGGTGGTGACATGCACCACCCGCAGGGGCCCGTCGGCCAGCATCATGGTGTAGTCCTTGGTGCCGGTGAGGGCGGCGTAGATTTCGGTATGGCCGTCGTAGTGGTGCCCGGCGAGGTTCAGCGCTTCCTTGTTCAGCGGCGCCGTCACCGTGCCGTCGAGGCGGCCGGCCAGGGCCAGCTCGATCACCGTCGCCACCGATCGGTAGGCGGCTTCGCCGCCGCGCGGGTCCACCCGACCCCAGGGGAGGTCCGCCACCGCCACCCCGGCCAGCGGCAGGATATCGATGATCCCCGGCTCGCCGGCCGCTTCCGCCGGGTCCTTGATCACCCGGATCCGATGCGCCGAGCCGACCACCGCCGTGACCGTCCGCTCCATCACCCCGGGATCCGCCGCCACCAGGGGCAGGCACAGGT
>JAJBSZ010000470.1:5809-10115 GCA_020861125.1 Planctomycetota bacterium
CCGATGGCCTCAGGTGCGCCCATGGTGATGCCGAGTCGTGGTTTGTTTGCCATGCCGTAGTGCCTTTATTCCGCCGCCGGCTGGAGAAATTCCTCCGCCAGGCGGACGATGGTGTCGGGGCCGCCGAAGCCGCCGGCCTTGGAGATAAACCAGCGCGGTCCGGGTCCGGATCGCGACAGGGAGCTCACCACCACCCCGGGCAGGCACTCCCGCTCCAGGGTCAGGCACGGCAGCTCCATGGCCGTCATGATGGCCATGGCGGTACTGCCGCCGGTGGCGTAGAGGACGGAACAGGCGGCGGCTTCGCACACGGCGAGGGTGGCCCGGGCGAAGATGCCCGCCGCCCGCTCGCCATCCGTCGCCTCGATGGTGCCAGCCGGCGGCCGCCGGTTGCGGAGGAGTAACGGCCGGCCGTCGCCGTCCACCCCCGCCAGCAGGCGCCGGATCTCCCCGTCCGGATCCACCAGGGCCCGGTCCATATCCAGTTCCAGGGGGAGAAAACCGCCGTGGTGGACGGCATGGTCCGCCTGCCGGCGGGACACCGCGGTGAGGCTGCCCACCACCGCCAGCATTCTGCCCCGCAACCCGACGCCGGCGGCGGGACAGGCCGGACCGGCAAACGCCTCCGCCAGCCCGCCGGCGCCCACCGGCAACAGCCGCGCTCCGTCGATACCCTGCCGCAGCACCTGGCCGAGAACAGCCAAATCCCGGTCCTCCACGGCGTCGGCCACCAGCAGCCGGTCGCCGTGGCGCAGGCGCTCCTGCACCGCCCGCGCCACGGCGACCGGGCCCTCGCGGACAGCCGTCAGGTCCAGCCGGCCGGGCGGCAGATCCGTCTGGCCGGCGAGGAGACCGGCGATATCGGCGGCGCGCACCGGATGGAACGGATCGCGGCCGGCATCCGTCTGGTCGATGGGCGCCCCGTCCACCAGCAGTCGGCCGCCCAGGACGGTTCGGCCGGTCTTGGGCATGGCCGGACAGATCAGGGCGGCGGCGAAGCCGCCGGCGTCGAGAAGGGCCGCGATTTCAGCCCCAGGGTTGCCCCGGAAAGTGGAATCGATCTTCTTGAACACCACCTCCGCTCCGGCCCGCCGGCAGTCCCGCGCCGCCGCCCGCACCGCCCGCGCCGCCGCTTCGGGCGACAGGAACCGGGATTCGCTGGACACGGAAACAACCTCATGCTCGTGGCAGATGCGGTTCAGGGCGGACCGCTGCAGCACCAGGGCGGTGCGCCGGCCGGCGACGGCAAAGTGGATGCCCGAATCCCCGGCGCCGGTGATATCGTCGGCCAGGACGACGTGCGTTGTCATGGGGCGGCAGCCTTCCTTTTGGTATCGCGCCGGGCGCGAAGCAGGGGCAAAAACACGGACACCAGGCCCACGGCCAGGAAAAACAGGGTTATGGGTCGGGACGCGAACGCCACCAGATCGTTGTCGGTAATCATCAGGCCGAGCCGGAGATTGGACTCCGCCATGGGGCCGAGGATCATGGCGATGCAGAGGGCAGCCTGGGAAAACCCGAACTTCTGCATGAGGTACCCGAGGATTCCGAAGGCGATCATGGTGTAGAGGTCCACCGGATTCATGTTGATGGAATAGGATCCGATGAAACAGAACACGGCGATCGCCACCACCAGGATGCGTTTGGGTATGGAAAGGATGCGGGAGAAGATGCCGATGCCGGCCATGCCGAACAGGAACATGAAGATATTGGCGACAAAGCTGCCGGTAAACAGCCCGACCACCACATCCGGCCGCTCCTGAAAAAGCATGGGCCCGGGAGCCAATCCCTGCACCATAAGGCCGCCCATGAGGACCGCCGTCACCACGTCGCCGGGGATGCCCAAGGCCAAAAGCGGCACCAGCGCGCCGCCGCAGACGGCGTTGTTGGCGCTTTCGGTGGCGGCGATGCCGACGATGTAGCCGGTGCCGTATTTCTCCGGCGTCTTGGACAGGCGACGGGATTCGTTATAGCTGATCCAGGAAGCGGTGCCGGATCCGGTGCCGGGCACGATGCCGACGAAGGTGCCGATCACCGATCCCAGAATCAGGGTGATGGTGGACTCGCGCATCTCCCGACGGGACGGCCACCGGCCGGAGAGCCGGATCTCCTCGATCTTGTCCTCGAAAATGTTTTCCAACTGCACAAACACCTCCGAAATGGCGAACAGACCGATGAGGGCGGGGGTGAAGGCCAACCCGCCGGCGAAGCCGACCGAGCCGAAGGTGTAGCGGTTGACGCCGCTCACCGGGTCGCCGCCGACGCAGGAGATGAGTATCCCCAGCATGCCGGCAATGCCGCCCTTGAGGACGTCGCCGGACAGGCTGGCGATGATGGTGAGGCCGAAGAACGCCAGGGCGAAATACTCCGAGGGACCGAATTCCAGCGCCACCGACGCCAGTTTGGGGGCGAGAAAGGCCAGAACCACGGTGCTGAACAGCCCGCCGACCGTAGAGGCGATGGTGGCCATGCCGAGGGCCTTGCCGGCCTCGCCCTTCTGGGCCAGGGGATAGCCGTCCAGCACGGTTGCGGCCGACGAAGGCGTCCCCGGGGTCTTGACGAGAATTGCGGAAATGCAGCCGCCGTAGATCGCCCCGACATAGATGCCGATCAGCATGTTCAGGCCCTTGACCGGTTCCATGCCGAAGGTGAGCGGAACCAGCAGGGCCACCCCCATGGTGGCGGTAAGCCCGGGCAACGCGCCGATGATGATGCCGCCGAACGTCCCGAGGCCGATGGCCCAGAGGATTTCCCACTGGAACGTGGCGTTGACATACTGGAAGGTTTCCATCGCGGCCTCGCAGGGAAGGAAGGCAAACCGGGGGATTGGTCCGGCAGCCCGCCGCTCCGCTCACCCGCCAGCGGGCGGCGGCGGTACCGGACCGGCGGCGCTACTTGCCGGCGTTCATGCCATACAGGCCGAGGGAACGGATGATGGTCTCCGCCTGTTCCGAATCGGCATCGCACAGCTTTTTGAAATCGGCTCCGTTGTAAAATTCCACGTATTCGCCGAGATCGGCCATTTTCTGCAGGAAGTCGGGGTCTTTCATGGCGGTCTCGATGGCGTCGGCGAGGATTGCGCGGACATCCTCCGGCATGTTCCGGGGACCGACGATGCCCTTCCAGGCGGCCCAGTGGAACGGAATGCCGACTTCGTCGGTGGTGGGGGCGTCCGGGAACTCCTTGATGCGGTCCTCGCTGGCCACCAGGATCACCGTGAGGTTGCCGGATTTCACATGGTTGACCAGCTCCGACGGGTGGGCGACCACCGCGTTGACGTGGCCGCCGACGGCGGCGGTGATGGCGTTGGCGGCGCCGTTGAAGGGCATGGCCTTGATTTCGATGCCGGCGGCGCGGGCCAGGCCTTCCGACATCAGATGGTTGGCGCCGCCGGCACCGGAATTGGCTATGGTGAATTTGTTGGGATTGTTTTTGCAGTACTCCACCAGCTCCTCCGCGCTTTGCACCGGCGAGCGCTTGCCCACGGCCAGGCACATCAGGTTACGGCCCATGAAGGCGATGTATTCGAAATCGTCCTTGGTGTAATCGGTGCCGCCGTAGTGGGGCAGCAGGCACAGCGGACCCTGGGAACCGGTGCCGATGGTGTAGCCGTCCGGGGCGGCGTGGCTGATGGCGCTGGTGCCGATGGAACCGCCGCCGCCCGGCTGGTTCAGCACCACCATACCGGTGGGCAGGGTCTTTTTCACCGATTCAGCCAGCAGACGCACGGCGAGATCGGTACCCCCGCCGGCGGAATAAGGAACGATGACCTGAATGGGACGGACGGGGTAATCACCCGCCCGGACGGCCATGCCGGCAAAGAGGCACAGCGCAAGAATCAGATGCGTGCGTTTCATAGCTTCTCCTTTCAGGAGGGGACCGACGAGCATTCGGGTCACGGCAGGTAGACCTGCATGATCCGGGTAAACACCAGGAAGACGCCGACAACGATGGCGACGGGCACCACCACCGCGTGGAGCGGCCGCCGCTCACCCAGCACCAGCATGGCAAGGATATAGAAAATGGACGAGGTGATGACATACGGCGCCTTAATAAAACCGGCGGCATACGCAATCAAGAGAACGAGAACCACCCCCATCTTCGCCAGGACCGGCGCGGCCGGCCGTCGGGTCCCCGCCGCCGGCGCCGGTTGCGCCCACAGGGATCGGATCAGCAGCAGACAGGAAAACACGGCGATGCCGATCACCATCAGCCAGGGGAAAAATGACGGTCCGTAACGGCTGCCAATGCCACCGTCCGGCACTTTGAGGGTCAACAGCGCGGCCACACCGGAAAATAACAGGAG
>JAJBSZ010000302.1 GCA_020861125.1 Planctomycetota bacterium
CTCCCCGCCACCGGCTCCACCATCGCCCCCTCCGTCCGCTCCTTCGGGCGACCACCATCGGGGCGGCGGAGGCGGTGGAGGCAGGAGACGGTAACCCTGACAGGAACGCGCCCCACCCGCGAGCGGGTGGGGCGCTATACGAGCACCCAGACATGGGTGCCGTTGCGTTTAGAGATCCTACGACCTTTGTCCCATGGCTATCGCATCCACTTGCCTGAGAAGCGCTCGGCCAAGAAGCCCTCTCGTCGTCGTCCCCGCCGGCGTAAATGACGAAACCCTCATTCCGCAATCCTTGGCTGCCACCGTGTCCATTCCCGCAAGTCGACCTGGTGAAGTCCAGACACGAAGGTCACCGTTGCCAGGCACCGACAACCTCGCCGATAAACATGGTATGGGGCCGCATGCGACCGCTGTAGGTGCGGGTACCCTTTTCGCCCATGCCGGCGGGATCCAGTGGCGCGGTATACACCTTTCGGCACTCCATGACCAGCCGTCCCTCGGCGAGAAAGGGATTGCCGCGATCGGTGAAGGCCACCGTCAAACCAGCGTTCGCAACCTTGTCCCGTTCCTCCCGACCGGATCGGCTGCCGATGTACTCCAAGGCCTTACGGAAGGGTTCAGCCAGGGCGGTGACGGTAAAAAACTCGTTCCGTTCCATATAGCCATGGGTATACCGGCTCGGTTCCACATACACGGTCACGGTGGGATCACTGCGGCCCCATAGTGTCCCCAACGCTCCCCAACTGATGGTCATGGCATTCATGTCGTTTGGCGCGCCGGCGGCCAGAGCCAACCAGTCCCGGCGCAGCAGCCGGAAGGGATTGTCCGCGATCGCTTCGGGTTCGATTGGCTGCCAGCCCCCGGGCGTTCCGGCCTGTCCCGCTGCCCTTCCCTGACTGGATGCCGGCAGACCGGCGATCACCATGCCCGCCGCCATTGTGGCTGCGGTCTTTAAAAAACTTCTGCGTTCGGTATTCACGGCCTGTCCTCCATTCTCCCTCACGTATGAAAAACCGTCTTCCTCCAACGCGTCACCCCTGGACCAAGAGCGGACTGGCGGGAGACGGTTGCCCGTCCGGATTGACCAGACACGGATTCCCCTGTTCGGCCCAACCACGGATGCGTTCTCGCATTTCGTCGATTCCCAGGATGCCGTGGGCGAACCCTTTCTGGACCAGAACTTCAGGCAGGAATTCGTCGTATTTTTCGAACAGCGGCACTTCGCCCGGATACACCAGTTCCATGGGGTCCAGCGGCTCCCGTTCCGTCTCCGCCAGAACGGAGAAAAATTCCTCCCGCGTCGCCTTCATGGTGAACTGGAGAAAATAGGGCCGCGACGCGTCGAGGCCGGAAAGGCCAAGCCGGGCGGCACATTTCCTCTTGAGGAACCGTTCCAGGGCGATGAAGGCGTAGGTGCCGAGCCAGGGGAACAAACACCACATATCGCCGCCCAGGTTAATAAGTGGATTTTCCGTCAAACCGGAAGCGGCCGCCGTATGCCGGGCCTCGGCCAGCCGGGCGACGGCGTTCCGCATCAGGTAAGGATAGACCGTGTCCTCCCGTAGCACCGTTCGCATCTTCTCGAGGATCCGCGTATGGATATCGCCGGGACAGAGGCCGAAATAGGCCGGTACTTTTCCCTGAACCTGATCGCAGTAGATGAGGTGACGCTTGTGATCCACCTCTTCGACGATCCAGACGTGTCCGGCCAGGGCGATCTTTTCCCCCACCGGCGGCGGCGCCACGATGGTGCCGAGCTCCTGCGAACGGCTGCGGACGGTGTATTCCTCATTCTCCTTGAAGACGGCGTAGAACTTGAAGGAATTGGTAATGCGCTCCCCCGCCAATCCGACGATCAACCCGCCCCGTTCCGTTTTCTGGATATGCTCCGTGGCCAGGAGATGGCGGAGAAGCAGGCGGTAATCGTCCGCATCGATGCGGTGGAAGTAGCTCAGGGACAACACCCGCGAGGCCAGGGCCGCCGGTGACATCTCTCCGCCGGAAGCCAGCGTGCTCATGGTTTGGTGGTAGAGCAGGCTGAAAGGCAACCGATCCAGCTTCGGCGGCTCGACCCAGCGTTCCTCCCGGTACAGCTGTACCAGAGCGATCCCTTGGAGGAGTTTCCAGGGAATGGTGGCCGGCAGCATCGCCCGCACCTCCGGCTCGTCCTCGCGCATGACAAACCACATTTCCGGCGGCAGTTCCCGCCGGCCGGTGCGGCCCATGCGTTGCAGGAACGACGACACCGTGAACGGCGCGTCGATCTGGAACGCCCGTTCCAGTCGCCCGATATCGATGCCCAGCTCCAGCGTGGCGGTGGTGACGGTGGTTTGAAATTGTTCCTCGTCCTTCATCGCCGCCTCGGCCGTCTCCCGGTAGGAGGCGGACAGGTTGCCGTGGTGGATGAGGAAACGGTCGCTCTCGTTCCGGGCGGCGCAGTACTGCCGCAGGGTCGTCGTCACCGCTTCGCAGTCCTCCCGCGTATTGGCGAACACCAGGCATTTCTTTCCCCGGGTGTGTTCGAAGATATACCCGAGGCCCGGATCGGCCCGGCGTGGGGCGCAGTCCGTCGGGTCGTCCAGGACGGGAAGCGCATCCGCCACCTCCTTGTCCGTGGCCGCCTGCTCACCCTGGACAAAGAAATGCTCCATGGATAACCGCCAGGTGGTGTTCCGGCTTTCAATGGCGGGAATCACCGTGCCGCGACCGGTGCCGGCGGCCAGAAATTTTCCGGTGCTTTCCGGATCGCCAATGGTGGCGGAGAGGCCGATGCGGCGCGGAGTGACCCCGGCCAGCCGTGACAGCCGCTCGATAAGGCACAGGGTCTGGCCGCCGCGGTCGCCACGGAGAAGGGAATGGACCTCGTCGATGACGATAAAGCGGAGGTCGCCGAACAGCCGGGCGATATCGGCATGCTTGCGCAGCAGCAACGCCTCCAGCGATTCGGGGGTAATTTGCAGGATGCCGGAGGGGCGTTGCAGCAGACGCTGTTTGTGCGATCGGCCAACGTCGCCGTGCCAGTGCCAGACCGGCACGCCGGCTTCGCGGCAGAGATCATTCAGTCGCCCGAACTGATCGTTGATCAGTGCCTTGAGGGGGCCGATATACAGGGCGCCGATGGATTTCGGCGGATCCTCGGTAAACAGGGTGAGGATAGGGAAGAAGGCGGCCTCGGTTTTGCCGGAAGCGGTGGCAGCCGACAACAGGACGTGCTCGTCCGTGTTGAATATGGCGTCGCCGGCCGCTACCTGGATCGCCCGCAGGGCCTGCCAGTTGTTCTGGTAGATAAAATCCTGAATGAACGGCGCGTAGCGGTCGTAAATATCCATCGTAGCCTATACCTCAAATTCGGCGAAACGCCCGTCCACCGCTTCGGTGGCGATCTCCGGCTTGGCGAAGGCGAAATCCGGTCTGGCCAGCAGCGCCGACACCGAGACCTGCGGGTTTTGGTAGACGATGTTCAATACCTCGATACAATCGCGGATGATCTCCCGCGGGGTGATATTCCGGTCCGCCCCGATGCGGCCGTGCTCGAGGGTGAGGAACGCTATCAAATCCTCCTGGTTGAGAATCTGGTCATACCCAAACAGGCCGGCGTGGATGGCGGCGAGCTTTTCGATCAGGACCAGTAATTCCTCGTGCGACAGGGGCGAGAGGGTTATCACCGGCGCCAGCAGATCCCTGGTGCCAGCCAGGTGGAAGCGGCCTGCCGCCAGCCGCGATTTGAGCGCCTCGTAGCTGTACAGGCCGCGCCGGTTGTCTTCGATGCATTGGGGCGTGCCGGACATGAGGATGCCGAGATACCGGGCTTTTCCCTGCAGCGTGTCGTTGTACATGGTGAGGATCTTCTCGTAGTTGTACTGCCGGGTGATGCTGTTGGGGATCTTGTAAATATTCACCAGCTCGTCGATGAGAACGATGAGGCCGCTGTAGCCGGCTTGGCGAAAAAACAGGGCGAAGAGCTTGATGTATTCATACCAATCGTCATCGGTGATGACCATGTTCACGCCCAGTTCCGCCCGGGCCTCGGTTTTGGTGGCGAATTCGCCGCGGAACCACCGAATAACCTTGGCCTTGGTTTCGTCGTCACCGTCGGCATAGGAACGGTAATACAGCACCAGCAAACGGGCGAAGTCGAAGCCGTGGGTCAGTTCCTGCAGGGATGCGACCACCGCATGGATTTTCTTCTCCACCTGCCGGCCGAATTCCGGATCGGTACTGGCGCAGCCGTCGGCCGCCACCTCGTTCTGGACACCGTTGATCCAGCGGTCCAGGATCAGCGTCAGCGCGCCGCCTTCCGGCCGGGTTTTGGTGGACAGGTTCTGGATCAATTCCTTGTAGGTGGCGAGGCCTTGGCCCCTGGATCCCTGCAGCCGGCGTTCCGGCGAGAGATCGGCGTCCACGACGACGAAATTCCGGTCCATCGCGTAGTTGCGGATGCTCTGTAGCAAAAAGCTTTTGCCGCTGCCGTATTTGCCGGCGATGAAACGGAACGACGCACCGCCGTCGGCGACGATGTCGATATCATGCACCAGCGCGGCGATTTCCGCCTCACGGCCGACCGTGATGTACGGCAGGCCGACCCGCGGGACGACGCCGCCTTTGAGGGAATTTATGATTGCGGTAGCGATACGTTTCGGTATGGTCATTGCGGCACCATTCCTTTCAGTTCTTCCCGGTACTCCAGCCGCACCGCGGCACCGCCGGCTCCCGTATCGTCGATCACCGTGTCCTGAAACCGGTCAAACAGCTTTTCGTTGATGGCATCGAGGACCACCGACAGCATAATATTGTGGGTTCGGGCCATCTGGGCCCCATCACCGCCAGCGAGAAGACAGCCGAGAATTTGCCATTCCACCTCGCTCAGCCCGTCAGCCGGCTGCACCGCCACCGGGTCGGGCGGCAGCGCCGGTGTGGCGGCAGGCGGCGGCTGGGCCGTGTCCGCCGCCAGCAGCCGCTCCTGGGTCGCCTGGGCGGAAGCGCGGATGGCACCCAGCTTGCCGCAGTCGATCACGATCGCCGGCGGCTGGGCCTTCCGTTCGCGCTCGTAGCCGGCGATCACCCCCTCGATCTTTTTCCATACAACCTTGTTAACTTTGCCGGGCTGAAGGGTGGATTTCATGCCGCGGCGCTGGCGCAGCAGATAGTCAATGGTTTTCAGCAAGGCGCCAATGCGCTTGTTGTTGCGGCCGTACCAGACGAAACGCTCGCATTGCCAGCGGTTGTCGATACAGAGGTAGCGATGGTGCGGACTGAATTGGTAACAGCGGTCTTTGGCAGGCGCTGGGTCGTAAAATACCGCCGACTTGAACATGGTATAGGATGAGGCGCAGATCCGGCCAAACAGTTTTTCCCGGGTCCCCCGGTTGGGATCCCGGTTATAGTATTCGGACACCACCGCAAACACTCGGTACACGACCTGCCGCACCTCCTCGGGGTACCGTGTATACAGCCGCGACTTCTCCATATTGTAGGAAGACAAGGAATTCAGGGCGGCAAAGACCGCCGCCGGGTCGTGCTTGCGGTAGTCGAGGAGCACCAGCACCGCCTCGTCGATGGCAATGGTCGACACCCCCACCAGCAGGGCACGGTCGAGGTCGTGGTACACGACATAATCCTGCAGCCAGCTGCGAAGGTAGTTGTCGAGCCGCGGATCCAATTCCCGGTAGGCCAGCCAAAAGGCGCGCAGGGTGTGGAATCCCTCCAGCGGCGAGGCGACGCCAATCTGGTGCAGAAGTTCATAGGCATAGACAAAGGCAAAGGACAAGGAGGTCTTCTCCACCCGACCCTGCCTGACCCCGGTGCGCCAGGTAAAATACCCGCGGAGCTGGGCGTCCGTCATGTGACCGTAGGTGGGGAAATATTCTTGGAACTCGCCGGCGAAGGCGCAGTCGTCCTCGTACCATTCCATGAATTTGGCCTGGCGGTAAAACGTCCTGGCATCGTAGAGTCCGCCCCGCGCCAACTGCCGCATCTCCCGAATCCGGGGCGGCGTGAAGGAACGCGCCGGCGGTGCGGCGAAACGAAGCGGCTGGTCGCGGTAGATCCGGCCCGCGAACGGCCCGGCCACGGTGGCGTGCGGCTCTCCAGTGGAAATTGGTATGGGTTGCTCCATGCTGGCCATACGGGCCCTCGTTAACGATTGTTATTGTATAGTTCTCGCGGCTCTCAACAAGCTCCAGCGAGGCCCAAGCTCCGCATCTAACCCACACCTCAGCCCGATGGTGCCCTGGGCGGCCGGCGCCTGCCATCTACCGACACTGGCATCGCGGCAACTCGCTAACACGGTAAACGGCTAGGAGTGGTGGGAAAAATCGGGTATTCGGCAGAAAACGGAGAATGGCCCGTCAGAATATATGTCAAACCCCCGGACAAACCCGTTCATTTTGGGAAAAATTTATCCGCAGAGGAAACGGGCGGGAGCAACAGACCGCCGCCCTGGAGGGCGTGACCATCCAGGGCGGCGCGAGTGCAGAAGAAAAGGCAAGCAGGAAATACTACGGGACCTCCATCATTGGCGGGCCGACAGCATCGCGACCGTTAGTCTTCGGCAAACCACTGCACTGCAACGTTGGTCACCATGCCCCGTTCGGCGGCGCTGTTACCGAAGTAGTCGGGTGCGGGCTTCACGGTAACGCTGGCGCCGGAGGTATCCACCATGGCTTGGAAAAGAGCCCGGTTTTCCCACCGTAACGACGCTTCCACGACCACCGTATACTTGCCGGGCGGCACGGGCTTACCGGCCTCGTCGTCGCAATACCAGACATAGCGAACTTTCCGGGACGAAGGCGTCGCACCGGACACGGCATCGATGGCGGCCGCCGGGGCTTGGGCAACGCCGGAATCCGCCACCCATCGGGGCAGGGATTCCTTGCGGGCTTTCCAGCCCCCACGGGCGGTGTACCGGGTGACGTACAGCGTTTTCACCAACCTGCCGTCCGCATCGGCCATCCACACGGCAAATTGGTTGGAAGCCATACCGGCCTGACGCCCGAAATCGAGGGTAATCTCGACCCGTGGTTGGGCCGTGTCGATAATTAGGGGAATTTCCGGTGCCAGCGGTCCACCCGAGGCGGTGAAGACAACGATATATCCTACCAAACCGGCAATTACCAGGAGCAGGGCGATGATGCTGAAGTACTTCTTCACCAGTAACTCCAGTTCAATCCAGAGGGGAGGCGGTCGGCAAACGTGAGTTTGGAAACAAGAGTACCTGACCCCTCATTTCAACGCAAACCGATTGTACCTCTCGTGGACCACCAAGCCGGTTCCGCGCCGCTCGCACCGTGCCGGGGAAAACCCATCGCCCCGGACGGCGGAACCGTCCGGGGAAGGGGCGATCACAGGAAGCGGGAAGCCAGGAAGGTGAGCCAGACCATATTCATGGCGCCGCCAATGCGGGAACAGATGGTGAGGAAAGGCAGGAGTTCCATCCGGTTGGCGGCCGACAAAACCGCGACGTCGCCGGTGCCGCCCATGTCGGCCAGGCCCAGGCCGGTCATGATGGATCCTTCAACAAAATAGAAGCCGAGGCAGTACGCGATGATGCCGGACGTGACCACCGTCACCAAAACGCAGATAAGGCAGAGGATCATGTACGTCGGATCGGCAAACAGACCGACGAGCTGGCCGAGGTCCAAAGCGCCGACCGAGATCGCCGCCAGAGCGCAGGGGGTGAGCACCTTGGCCATGAACCGGGTCCATGCGCCCGCGGCGCGCTCGAGATCGGCGGGGCAACTGCGGAACAGTTTAAACGCGATGGCCGGCAGGATCATCCACAGGTAGAAATGCAGGGATGGAACGAACCGCTGCATGGTGGTGCCGAAGATATAAAAGGCGCAGGTGGTGACAAAACCGGTCTGGAGGTCGGAAAACCGGGCGCTGTTGGGATCGGCCACGACCTGGGCTTTCTCCTCCTCGGTCAGGACCTCGTCCTGGCTGTGGCGCAGGATTTTGCCTTCGCCGGAAAATCCTTTCACAAACATATCCTTGTTGCGGCGGCCGAGGGAAGCGAGCCAGGCGGCACAGAGGATGGTCAGGATATTGGCGATCATCACGGAGGAAGTCAGGGTAGTCAGATAATCAGCGCTGTTGCCGCCGGCGAAATCGGCGTAGATTTCAGACAGCGGAACAGCCGATGCGGCCACACCGGAACCGAGAATGGGGCCGGCGATGAACAGCATGGTCTGGATAAACCCGTAGCCAAAGAACCAGCCCGCCAGACCGGAAAGCAGGGTAGCGGAGACGATGGTGAGGGACATGGCGACGAAGAACCGGATGCCGGCGGACACCAGCACCTGCCGCTCCATGCCGAGGATGCTGCCGATTAACAGGCTCGGCACCAACCAGGTGGTATAGTCGTAGCCGGAGAAGAAATCCTTGCCGATTTTCGCGACGCTTTCCGGCAGGATACCCAGATACAGCAGCAGCGCCGGAATCAACACGGCGAAAATGGTGCCGCCGCCGAAATCCCGCCAGACGGGAATCCGGTCTCCCAGCCAGTTCAAACCGATGCCGAAAACCAGACAGATGGCGAAACCGCCCATGAGCTTGTTGGGAATGGTCTCCAGCATGGCGCCGGCAAAGATGACCGCGAGAAAACCCAGGAACCACGGCAAAGGCGTGCCGTACACTTTTTTCGCAAACCAGGATTGCATGGTATATTCCTTTGCGGGCAAGAGGTACGATGCGACGGAACCGCGCCGGACGCGGCCCGGAGCCGTCGCCGTACCAGAATCCGTTTTCCCGGCGCCCGGTGGGCAGCCGGTCAGTGGCAGACAGGAAAAACGGGTACTACGCTGGAAATAGGGGAGGTCAGAACTTGAACAGGATCTTCACGAAGTCTTCCGTCCGTTCATGGGCCATGGTGATGGCGGCGACGCAGTCTTCGATGGGAACAATGCGGGAAATCATGGGTTTGACGTCGATCCGGCCGTCGGCCATGGCCGCCAGGGCGATGCGGAAATCCTGTTCCACAAACATGTAGGTCCCCAGCATGGACAGTTCTTTCCAGCGGAAGCGCCGGGCATCGAACGGCGGTTCGCTGCCGAAATGCGCCACTTCCATAATCTGACCGTAACGCCGGCAGCATTCGACCGCCTGGTTGAGGATGGGGTCCTTGCCCACCGCCATGAACACCACATCCGCCCCCTGCCCGCCAGTCGCCGCCAGGACGGCAGGCACCACGTCCGTCTCCCGGGCGTCGATACACACATCCGCCCCCAGGGACCGGGCCACCTCCAGGTTGTGGTGGCGCACGTCGGTGACAAGGATTTTGCCCGCCCCGGCGCGCCGGCACATCGCCACCAGCCCGACGCCAATGGGGCCGCAACCCTGAATGAGGACGGACGAGTCGAGACCGGTCCGGGAGATGCGAACGGCGTGGGCGGCGACGGCCAGCGGTTCGGCCAGGGCCCCTTCTTCGAGGGAGATGGCGTCCGGCAGATGGTGCACCGCCCGTTCCGGCGCGACGATGTATTCGCCGAAGGATCCCTGCCATTTCACCGTTCCCAGCACCGCTTTTTCCGGACAGACGTTGTAGTCGCCGCGGAGGCAGTCGGGACAGTGGCCGCAGGACTTCTGCGGTTCGATGACGATGCGGTCGCCCGGTTTGAAACGGGTCACGGCCGACCCGACCTCCACCACATGACCGGAGGATTCGTGGCCAGAAATGATCGGGGGAAGACGGGTGGGATGGGTGCCGCAGAAAGCGTGCACCTCCGACCCGCAGATGCCGGTAAAGGCCACCCGGATCTTTACGTCGTCCGGATGCTCCAGCGTCGGTTCCGGCGCGTCGATGAATTTCATGACATACGGTTTTTCAATAAAGGCCGCTCTCATTGCTGTCTCCTTTTTCTTTCTGGTCCTTTTCCGCCAGGCATCCGAACAGATACCCGGCGCTCTGTTTCACCTGTTCCGCCTCCCAGGCGACCACCGCCTCCGCCGCCATTTCGGGCGGCCGCAGCATGGTCATCTCCATTTCGATGTTCACATCGGGGTTGTAGGACCGGGCCTGGCGGATGAGACCGGGGATGTCAGCCGCTCCCGCCCCCAACGCCACCCCGACCATGAGGTAGCCCGATTACAGTTTCCGGAAGACCTAGGGCTT
>JAJBSZ010000060.1 GCA_020861125.1 Planctomycetota bacterium
GCTTTTCTTTGAGGGATGCGACCTGTCGGGCGAGGGTTTCCACCGCCGTGGCGGTTTGTTCCGCCGCTGACATGGTGCTGTTGGTCACGCTGTTCATCTGCCCCAATTCCCGATTAACCTGCATGATTCCCGACGCCTGTTCGGCCGAGGTGGCGGAGGCAGTGGCGGAGGAATCCGCCATGCGGATGGTATCCTGAACGATATTCCGGAGCATTTCCTCCAGCCGTGAAATGAAGGAGGTTGCGTTGCCGATCCGTTCGGTAACGTCCTCCACCATGCCGGCGGTGTCCTTGGCGGCCTTGGCGCTGCGGCCGGCCAAATTGCGGACCTCATCCGCCACCACGGCGAAGCCTTTGCCCTGGCGTCCGGCCCGGGCCGCCTCGACGGCGGCGTTCAGGGCGAGCAGGTTGGTCTGGAAGGCGATATCATCGATCAATTTGACGATGCGGGCGATGCGGACTCCGGCGTCCTGCACATCCGTCATGGCGGCAAGGGCATTAGCGATTTCATTGCCGGAGCGTTCCGCCGCCTCCTTGGCGCCGGCGGCCAGTTGGGTGCTTTTGGCGGCGGTTTCGCTGCCGCCTTGGATTTTTCGGCTGAACTCGTCCATGGTGGCGGTGATGGAGAACAGGGAATTGGCCTGCTCGGTGGCGCCCTGGGACAGGGAAAGGGCGGAGTTGGAGATCGTGGTGGCGTTGGCGCTGAGGGAAGCCATGGTCTTGTTGATGGCTCGGATCGCTCCCTTCAGCCGCATCTCGTTGTCCACCTCCCGGAGGATGACCAGCCGGGAGCGGCCGCCGCCGGCGTCCGGCGTCGGCAGAGGGTGGTCCGTCACCTGAAAGTGGTGATCGTTACATTCGATGACCGTGGTGGTGGTAAGCTTGCCGGTGCGGCCGCTGTCACCGTCCAGGGCGGCGGCGATCCGGGGATCCACCGCTCTGCCGCTGTCGTTTTCCCGGCTGAGGCCAAACAGGGCCTCGGCTTCCCGGTTTATCATCAGGTAACGGTTCATGCCGTCGAGGAGCAACACCGGCTGCCGGACGGCGTCCGCCAGTTCCTGGACCGAACGCTCACCGCTCCGTGAAGCGGAGAAACCGAAGTGGACAAGCAGGGCGGAGAGGAGGCCTACGAGAAACACGACACCGGTTACCTTCCAGGCCAAGTCGGCATCGGCCGTGCCGTTCGCCATCAGTGCGGGAAAGACCCCGGCATACACAATGGCGGCCAGGACGATGTTTATCAACAAGAGCGCCATCGCGACGGTGACTCTGGAAAAAGCCGACGCCTTCATTTCTCCTCCAATCAACCGTGCGGGAAATTCCGCTTCACTGCCAAAATGTTCCGCCCAACCCGGAAAACTAGCCGGCCGATCGGTCGTCACCGGGCGGGTCTTACGATTTCAGGTGCCCGCCTCCAATGCCTCGAGTTCATCCTCGTGGAGAAGTTTTTCGGCGTTGAGGATGATCTTGACTTCCTCCCCGACGCGACCGAGGCCCTGGATGAATCGATGGGAGGCGCCGCGCTGCACCGACGGCGCCGGCGTGATCATGTCCGGCGGAATGTCCAGCACTTCGTTCACCGTATCCACGATCACCCCGACGGGAATCTCGTTCATATGGGTGATAATGATGCAGGTGCGTTCGTCGTATTCCTTGGGCTCGATGCCGAACCGGAGGCGTAGGTCGAGGGTCGGGATCACCTGCCCGCGCAGGTTGATGACCCCCTTGACGAAATCGGGCAGGTCCGGCACGTCGGTGATCTTCTGGATGCTGATGATTTCTTTGACGTGGCGGATTTCCAGGCCGTAATCCTCGGAATCGAGGCGGAAGGTAAGGTACTTGTCCGCCTGGGTGTCGTCGTCTTCCTCGTCGTCGCCCCAGAAGTCGTCGATCATCGATTGCCGCATGGTTGTTCTCCCATTCCCCCGCGGCCGAAAGCCCGGGTGGTGATTGGTTGGTGCGTCACCTTCAGGCCGAGGAACGCTGCCGGGCCAGCCGGACGATGGCTCCGATATCCAGAATAAGCCCCACTTCGCCGTCGCCGAGGATAGTGCAGCCGGACACGCCCCGGGATTTTTTCAGCCAGCCGCTCAGACCCTTGATAACCGTCTCCTGCTGGCCGAGTAGCTCATCGGCAAACAGCGCCACCACCTCCCCGTCCTCGCCTTCGACGATCATCAGGATCCCCTCCTCCAGGCTGCGGGCGTTCTCCATCCGGTTGAAGGTTTCGTCCAGCCGGACGATGGGGATCAGTTCGTCGCGGAGCTTCACCACCTCCTGGCCGTCGGGGGTAGCGAAGATCTGCGCCGGATCCGGCCGCAGGGATTCGCGGATGGAAAGCAGCGGAATGATGTATCGGGTGGTGCCGGATCGCACCAGCATCCCCTCGATGATGGCCAGGGTGAGGGGGATGCGCAGGACCACCGCCATGCCTTCGCCCGGCCGGGTGCGGATGTCAATCTTGCCGGAGAGTTTTTCAATGTTCTTTTTCACCACGTCCATGCCGAAGCCGCGGCCGGAGATGTCCGTCACCTTGTTGGCGGTGGAAAAGCCGGGTTCGAAAATAAAGTGGTAGATCTGGTTGTCGGTGAGGTCGGAGCCGTCCCCCTGGACGAGGCCGCGGGATATGGCCCGCTTTAGGATGGCGTCCCGGTCCAGGCCGCGGCCGTCATCGGTGATGACGATCCAGACTTCGCCGCCTTCATGATGGCCTTCGATGGTGAGGCGGCCCGTTTCCGGCTTGTCCAGGGCCAAGCGCTCCTCGGGCGGCTCGATGCCGTGATCGATGGCGTTGCGGATGATATGAACCAGGGGATCGGAAATGCGTTCGATGACGGTTCGGTCCACCTCCGTGTCTTCCCCGAGCAGCACCAGATCCACCTGCTTGCCCGCCTTGACGGAGAGGTCGTAAACCAGCCGGGTCATGCGCCGGAAAGTGGGGGCGAGGGGAATCATCCGCACCGAAGTTGCCATGTCCTGGAGGGATCCCGCCACCCGGCGGAGTTGGTGGACGGCCCGTTCCAGGGACTCGCTGTCGGCGTTCCAGACGATGGGGTGCCGGGTAACCATGGCTTCGGCGATCACCAGTTCGCCCACCAGATCAAGCATGGCGTCCAGCTTGCGCAGATCGACGCGGATATCGTTCCGCGCCGCCAGTTGTTCGGCGGTGCGGCGCTTCTGGCCGGTGTCGGAATTGGCAGGCTTGGTGCGGGCCGCTTCCGTCTCCTTCTTCTTGACCCCGGGCACGGTGCCGCCGCGCAGGGCGCCGGCCGAGGGGGGCGGAGCCGGCCGGACTTCGGTTTCCGGGATGATCTGAATACTGTCGGCGCGGGGCGCGGCCCGCAGGTCCTCCTGCGGCGAGGTCGTTCCCCGTAGCACCAGGCGGGTGGTGTTGGACCGCGGCGCCGGCACGTGCGGCTTCAGGGTGCGGGTGGGCGCGCTGTCCGCGCCGCCGGCGCCAGCGCCGGCTTCCGGTGCCTCCGCCGGCGGCAGGGCGATGGGTTTCGCCGGCTGGGGCGGAATGGTGGCGGTTGGCGCCTGGCGGTGAGCCGGCGCCGGTTCCGTGGGGTGGGCGCCCCGGCCGGCGCCGACGTTGGTTTCGGTATTGGCGCGGCTGAATTCGTCCATCATGGTGATGTAGGCATCGGCCTCGGGGATGCTGCCGGATCCGCCGCAGGAAAAATCCAAGACCCCCTGGCGCAACACGTCGATCATCTGGAGCAGAACATCGAAGGTTTGGGAATCCAGGCCCAGGGAGCGCCCGATATTGACTTCGATCTCCGATTCCATGCGGTGGCTGAGCCGTTCCAGGTCGGTGAGGTTCATGAAACCGGAATTGCCTTTGAAGCTGTGGAGGCAACGGAGGGCTTCGTGTACGGAATCGGTGGCGGTTTCCGGATGCTGCTCCGCATGCAGCAGGGCCTGTTCAATCTGCTCGAGGAGTTCGTTCGCTTCCGACACATAACGGCTGGCGAATTCGGCCGCGTTCATCTTCTTGTCTTCGGACGCCATCTTGTCGGCATGGATGATGCGGGCGGTATCGCTGGTCAATCGCCGGGTGCGGCTGATGGCGGTGGGTTTCTTCGGGGTGTCGGATCCGGACCGGGTGGCTGCCCGCTGGCGCACCTTGGTGGTGGCGCCCATCGCCGTTTTGGGCGGCGGTTCGGCGGCGGGAGCGGGTGGGACAGCCGCCTTGAAATCCTGCGGATCCACCACCTGGGTAGCGTCGGGGTTTTCGTTTTCCAGCAACGGCAGATCCCTCGGTTCGGCACTGATGTTGAGGGCGGAGAAGCCGACCGCGGGTTTTCCCTTGATGGTGGTGGTCGCAACGGAAATCTCGGTGATCAGCGCGCCGATGCCCAACTCATCGTCGTCGTCATCCTCGTCTTCACCACCGTTTTCAAAGATGGCGCGCAGCAGGTCCACGGTGCGGCACAACAAGGCGATGTTGTCCTGGGAGATAATCTTCTCGGGCGAGCGGCGGAACTGTTCCAGCAGCGTCTCCGCCTCATGGGTCAACCGCGCGATGGCGTGGAGACCGACAAACCCGGCGCTGCCCTTGATGGAATGGAAGTGGCGGAAGACACGGTTGACGATCTCGGTGCGTTCCTCGACGTCCTGCAACCGTGAATATTCCACCAACGACGGTTCGACGTCATCGAGGAGATCCGAGGCTTCAGCGATGAAGCTTTGCAGCAGTTCTTCAGAAATCATGGCGTCGAGGCGTCCTGTAGTAGGGCAACGGCCTGGTAAAGGCGGTGCTCCCGGCCTTCCAAGTGACGTACATATTAATGGTTACCGGCCCAAGTGTCAAGGACTGTGAGGGCGGCGGCGTCCCGCCGGTTCCGATTTTTTCCAAAGGACTGGAATTTTACGCATTATCGGTCGATAGAATCCCAGAGGATAGTTTATCAGGACTTGGCTTGCCAGGCGGCAGGCCGCCAGCGGCCCGGAGGATACCATGAGAACCGCCGAAACCATAGTCAAGGAGTACCTGGAGCGCGGGTACAGCCTCGAATCCCTTCGCCTCCTCGCGGAAAGCCGGCCCGAACCCATGCGTTCGGCCCTTTTGGCCCTGGTGGCCGGTCTTCGCGACCAGACCGCCGCCGCCATCGCCGGTCAGGCCGGAGCTGAGGACCAGGCGGATACGGGCGAAGAATCGGTGGTCTTCCTGGCCGACGCGACGGAACCGACCGCCGGCGATGAGGAGGCGGTCGATATAATGGCGGACATCGCCTCCTCCGAAGCCGATGCCGACGAATCGGTCGCGGATATATTTATCGGCGAGACCGACGGGTCGGAAATGGTCTCTCTCAAGCCGCTGCCCACCATGCTTGGCGGGTTCGCCGAATCCGATCCGGGCCTCATCGCCTGGCGCCTTTCCTGGTCGGAGAAGACCCAGGATGGCGGAGACGAGACGGACCTGGAATCTCCAGTTCTGGAGAACGGGTTTGGTGAAGAACCGCCCGCCCCGGCGGTTGGCGCCAAAACCGGGGCTGTCGAGACGGACGACCGGCTGGAGGTGGCCGCCGTGGCTGCCAACAGCGTCAACAGCGTCGACTATCTGCCCGGGACGGTCCCTGACGCAACGCTCGAGGAAAACTTGCCGGAGGATGATTGTTCGGCTGCTGCGAACGATGGATCCGACGCCCGGTCGGCCGGTGCAGAAGTTCTCGAAGCGGAAAGGTCCAACGAACTAATGGAAGCGGAAGCTTGTCGCAATGCGGATCACGAGCCATCGGCCACCAGCCAGGGGGAAGATTTCCTGGAAGACCGGGAAACCGATGAAATGGAAGCAAATATTTTGCAAGACGATGAACCGTCTGGCGACTGCTCCGTTTTGGCTAGGGGATCGGCAATGTCCGGTGGCTCGGAGCCTGCCCTGACGGCGGAGGGCGCCGACGACAGCGCTCCGGCTTTGGAGGCGGTGGTGGCCGATGCCGTTGCCGACGAGGGCCTGGTTCCGGTTTCCGCCGGGGAAATGACGGCGGAGGAGAACAACCAGCCAGCGGCGGTGGAGGAGACCACTCCAGAAGACGCCGCCACCGCCGTCTCGTCGGATGGCGACGGGCAGCCGCTGGGCGAGGTCTCCGAAGCCCGATCGGAAGCTGCCCAGGCGGACGCTCCGGAGGCGACGGACGCTCCCGCATCGCCAACGGTCGCGGAAGCCGCCTTGCCGGCAGTATCGAACCCGTTGGAATCGGCTGCCGCAGCCGAAGTTCCCCTACCAGCGGAACGGGCGGTGACGTCCGGTGCCTTTCCGGCCACCGAATCCCAGCCGCAGACCCGCAAAGAAAGGCGAAAGCGGGTCAAGGCGGAACGCAAGAAAAAGAAGGCCGAACGCCATCTCGCTCCATCCGCCGATGCGCTCCCGGAGATCGTGCTGGCCCGGCGGGAAGGGACAGACACCCTGCTGCCGGAAAACAAGGACTCGGACGCGGTTTCGGCGGCGGCGACGGCCAATGCCGAGATGACCACCCCGGACGGGGAAACGTCGATGATTTCTGCCGCCGCGGAAGAACAACCGGCGGCACCGCGGCAACCGGTTACCGATATCCCGGCCCAACAGCGGCACGACTATCGGCCGGAGGGAAAAGGCTCCGACTTCGCGGACGCTGGCGATCACTGCATGATCATCGCCGGCGGCGGCCTCGACCTGCGGTCAGACGTCGTGCGGTCGGTGGAGGAAATGGATGACGAGGATGCCCTGGCCGAGTCCAGCAACGTCATTCTTTTCCATGTGGATGCGCCCTATTTCGACGACGAGGACGACGGCGCCGTGGATTTCGCCGGTGAGAACCCGTCACCTCTGCGAATGCTTCCCGTCGTCAGCGAGGACGAAGAAACGGACGCACCGGAAGGGGACTGCTCGCTGACCGTGACCGAACGGACGGTGGCCTTGTCACCCCTTGCCCGGTACGGATTGCTTCGGGCGATGAACGGTCCGGCGGGTCTCGACGAACCGGTGGTGGAAGAAGAACCCATCCGGGGCGGGGGGGACCATGTGATCGTGTCGGAAGCGGTGCTGGATGCCGATACCCTCCAGGCGGAGAAAACCGCTGAAGTCCAGGCCGAGGTGGAGCGGGAATACCAGGAACGGTTGGACGAATTCGCCCGCCGGCTGCTGGAAAGCCAGGCTGCGGCCGCCGAGAGCGAATTGCGCGCCCGCGAGATGCTGGCCACGGTGGCGGGCAAGGAGGCAGAGCTCGAATCCATGGCCCGCAAGTTGGCGGCGGAAGCGGAGAAACAGGCCGAGCTCGCGAGCCAGGTGTCGTTGGCGCGGCGTGAGGCCGCCAGCAAGGACGGCGAGATCAGCCGCTTCCGGGGGTTGCAGGAGGAACACGAACGGCTCTACAACGAGTTCGAGGATCTTCGCAAAGCATACAATGAAGTGGTGTCGGACGTGATGCCCGGTTTGCAGACCGAACGTGACGAACTGGCCCTGACGGTGGAACGGCAGACCGAGGAATTCGAAACGCTGAAGTTTTCCACCCGCGCCACCCGCCGGCGCCTGGCTGTCGGCTATGCCATGAGCGCTGCCGCGGTGGTCATGGTGGTGGCCCTGACCACGTTTAATTGGCGTCGATCGGACGATCAGAGCAAGAGCGAGATGATCACCCTGGCCGATTTCACCCAACAGTGCGAACTTTTGGATCGGGCCCAGGTGCAGAATGTCGAGGATGAACGCACCATCGTGGATCTCCAGCGCCAGCTGGAACTGGCGCGGGTCGAACTTGCCCGCCTCGAGGAACGGACCGGAGGTTCCACCCGGCTGGTGGATCAGCGGGCCCGGGAACTCGCCCGCAACAACGGCGTGCGCAGCGGCACGCCGTCCCGGACCACCAGCAATCTGGCGCTTCAGGGCGGCAACGGGTCCAATGGCCAGCTCCGGGTCAATGAAATTCGGGATCCGGGCGGCCAGATCGATCAAACCGTCGTCGCCAACCGCAGCCGCCGGCAAATGGGCGACGAGGATCAATTTGCCGCCGGCGGACAGCCGGTAAATGAACTCCGCCCCCCAGCCGCTGGTTCCTCCCGCCCGGCTGCCGGCAGCAGCGAACGGATACCGGTGCGCACCGTGGCCGTGCAGCCCAACGCCGGCACCAGGCCGGCCGACTCGAGACCGACCGCGACCGCGGCGTCCAGGGCGCGGGAAGGAGAGGTCACCGCCACAGTCCGGGCGAGCGAGGGGGTGGCCCAGGTGGTGTACCGGGTTTTGGGAACTCGTGACCCCGAAGTCATCGATTGGGTGATCCGGGAAAACAATATTAAGAAGAACCGCAAGGGCAATCCCATCATCCACCCCAACCAGGAACTGCGCCTGCCGCAAAACGGCCGGGTAACCCAGGCCGCATCACGGTGACCCTCGGATCCGACCGTGTCGACCACCGTCGCCGGTCCGCACCCAGTGCGGACCGGCCGCTTTGGTCCGTAAGGTTACCCAAAAAAACGGTGGCACGCCTCTGGCGGCGGACCCATTGTGATGGGGTTTCGTGGGGAATTGGGTTGACAGTGGCGGGCGCATGGGTACAAAAGAGGTGAACGGGACTCTTGTGGGATATGGCTATCACCACCCGTTTTGTTCGGGAAACCGGATCGTCCACGAGGTTTTGGAATGGCTGGAAAGATCAAGGAACTTATTGATCGGTTGATCGAACTTCGCACCCGGGGGGATCGTGGTCTGGTCGCGCCGGTCAAGATAAAGCTTATCATGAAAGGCGTCGACCCGGACCTCTTTGACGCCAATTCCACTGACAACCCGGTCGTGATCCAGCGGGTCACCGCCATCGCCAAGGAAATGGGATTCGAGCTCTAGGTGGTCCGAGAAAGAATTTCGGTCCTGTTACTTTTCTCAGAGGACCGAGGTGACGAATACCGCCCCGCACAGTACGCTCGGATGTTCTCCTCCACTCATTCCCGACCGCCATGCCCTATACGCCAATAGCTGGAACCCTCGGATATATCCTTTCCCCGGAACGGGACCGGGTGCTCTTGGTACACCGCTCGGCCCGCCCGGACGACAGCCAATACGGTAAATACAACGGACTGGGCGGAAAGATGCAGCCGGATGAGGATGTAGCCGCCTGCATGATCCGGGAGATCCGCGAAGAAGCCGGCATCGAGGTTACCGCCATGCAGTTGCGGGGGACGATCAATTGGACCACCTTCGGCCCCAAAGGCGAGGATTGGCTTGGTTTTGTGTTCCTCATTACCGGCTTTACCGGTGTTCCCTATACGGAGAATGAGGAGGGACCGCTGGCCTGGGTTCCGCTTCGGGATTTGGCGGCCTATCCCATGTGGGAAGGGGACCGGCATTTTCTGCCCCTGGTGTTCGACGACGATCCCCGGCCGTTTCACGGCCATATGCCCTACGATCACGACCGGCTGCTCGGGTGGTCCTTCACCCGGTTATAACCGGCGCAGGTGGGATACCGCCTGTACCGCTCGGGCGACCACTGCTAAAAACGCACCCCGTCGCATTCGCCGGGGTGCGTTCTGTAGTGGTGCATGTCCCGCCTTAATCCTCGGCTTCTTCCCACCCTTCATGGAAGGAATCGGCGATCCGGTGGGCATCGCGGGTGGCTTGGCGGGCGATATGTCTTCCTTCCCGGGCGGCGGAGCGGGCGATCTCGCCGGCATCCTCCACGATTTCGTCCCAATCCGCCGCATCAACGGTATCGACCGCCTCGACCGCGGCCAGGCTGCCCGCCAAACAGGCCAGAATCAGAACGGCGGTTCCCCATACTTGCCGCATTGGTTACCCCTTTGCATAGTTGCGCATGACCCGCTGGGCGTCCCGCTGCTGCTCCCGTTTCTTGATGGAATCGCGTTTGTCATGCAGTTGTTTCCCCCTCACCACCCCGAGCTCGACCTTGGCCCTGCCGCGGCTCCAGTGCATCCCCAACGGCACCAGGGTGTAGCCTTTCTGGTCGGTCGCCGCTTTGAGCTTGCGGATCTCCCGGCCATGGGCGAGAAGTTTGCGTTTGCGCACCGCCAGGTGGTTGAACCGGTTGCCCATTTTATACTCGGAAAT
>JAJBSZ010000480.1 GCA_020861125.1 Planctomycetota bacterium
GTGTCCATTCTCGGCGTCGCACCGTTTACCATGGCCCTGCCGCACCTCGGCCTGGTGTGGCCCGGGGTATTCGTTTTCATCATCGGCTTCGTCCTTGCCTCCGCCTTCGCCGCCATCGTGGTGTTCGCTCAGGAACTGGTGCCTGGTCGGGTCGGCCTGGTGGCGGGGTTGTTCTTCGGCCTGTCCTTCGGGATGGGCGGCGTCGGGGCGGCGGTGTTGGGTCGGGTAGCGGACGTTCACGGCGTGGAGTACGTGTACCGCCTCTGCGCCTACCTGCCGCTCCTGGGCTGCACCGCCGTTTTCCTGCCGAACCTGCGGGATCGCCGACCCCGCGGCGGGACCTGATGAGACGGCCAGGGATCGCCACTCCTTCGCCTGGCGCTCATGACGGCAGGCAGTCCGGTGCGGCGTCCCGCATGAAGAGCGGTTTTTTACCCCTATCGGCCCCTCCACCCCTGCCCTGCTGGGCTAGGGGCGGTTGCTGATCCAGGAGGAAGGGCATCATGGACGTCATCCAGGAATACGCTTCGCCCGTCGGCCGCCTCACCCTGGCCAGCGACGGCAAGGCCCTGATCGGAATTTGGCTGCAGGGCCAGAAGTATTTCGGCCACACCCTCGCCGCCGGTGCCCGGCGGCGGCATCTGCCCCTGTTCAGCCGCACCGCCGCCTGGCTGGACACCTATTTCAGCGGCGTGATGCCCGGGCCGTTTCCGGTGCCGCTGGCGCCGCGGGGCAGCCCATTTCGCCAGGCGGTGTGGCGGCTCCTGTCGGCCATCCCCGCCGGCACCGTCACCACCTACGGCGCCCTCGCCAGTGACATGGCCCGCCAGCTCGGCCGCCCGTCCCTTTCGGCCCAGGCGGTGGGCGGCGCGGTGGGACACAATCCGATTTCCATCATCATCCCCTGCCACCGGGTGGTGGGCGCCGGCGGCAGCCTCACCGGCTACGCCGGCGGTCTGGCGGTGAAGCAAGCCTTGCTGGAGCTCGAGGGCGCTCCCGTCGCATCCATAGCGTAACCCATTCCCGCTTGGGTCATTTTGCCGTAGGTGAGGATTGTGCCTCCGGCGGAGCCGGAGCGGCATGGCGGTTGGGTTATTTCCGGAAGAGCCGCGTGACTATGTGCTGCGGTTTGATGAAGGTGGTGAGCAGGAACAGAAGAGACAGCACGACAAAGATCAGGCTCGCCGGCCGGGTCAGGAAGATCCACAGGCCGTTGCGGCTCATCATCAGCGTTTGGAGGAGCGACTCCTCGATGATCGACCCGAGGGTAAGGCCGAGAATGATCGGCGCCAGCGGGTACTTGTACCGCGTGAAGAGGAAGCCGACGGCGGCGAAAATCACCCCCATGCCGATGCTGTTGACGGCGTTGTTGGCGGCGTAGCAGCCGGTGATGGAAATGATGGCGATAATCGGGATGAGCCGTGACTTGCGCAGGGCCGCCATCCGGACAAAAAACTTACAGCCGAAATAACCGTAGAGCACCATGACCACGTTGGTGAACAGGGCCGTCCAGAACACCACATAGATAAAGGTGGGGTTTTCCCGGAAGAGGAGCGGACCCACCGGCAGACCGTGGATCAGAAACGCCCCCAGCATGATGGCGGTGAACTGGTCGCCGGGGATGCCCAGCACCAGCGTGGGTATGAGGATGCCGCCAACCACAGCGTTGTTGGCCGATTCCGGAGCGGCGATGCCGTCCACGAAGCCGGTGCCGTATTTTTCCGGCGTCCGGGACAATTTCTTTTCGACGTTGTAGCCGACGAAGGCGGCGATATTGCCGCCGGCACCGGGCAGGAAGCCGATAAAGGTGCCAATGAGGGAACAGCGCAGCAGCAGCGGAATCCGGGGTTTGAATTCGGCCCAGGTCGGAAATTTCATCCGCTGGTAGCGCCGAGCGGCGTCCAGAAACACTTCGCTGTGCTCCTCGCGGCGGCGGAACAGATTCGTCTCTTCCAGCACCATGCTCAGGGCGAACACCCCCACCACCACCGGCACCAGCGGTACACCGGCCAGGAGCAGGTTGCTGCCGTGGGTGAAGCGGATCAAACCGTGCAGGTCGCCGCCCACGGTGGAGAGGAGGAGGCCGAAAAAACCGCTGACCAGGGCTTTCAGCAGGTCACCTGTGAGGGTCACCACCGCCACCATGCCGAAGATGCAGACGGCGGCGAATTCCGGCGGTCCGAAGCGGATGGCAAAGCGGGCAATCTGCGGCGCGGCGAAGAAGAGGAGAAGGGCGCTGATGGTGCCGCCGATGAAGCTGGCCAGAGTGGCCCAGCCGATGGCGCGGTCGCCCTGTCCCGATTTGAAGAGAGGATGGCCGTCAAAGGTTGTACAAACGGAACTGGGCGCGCCGGGGATGTTGATGGCAATGGCGGTGAGACAGCCGCCATACAGCGTGCCGCCGATCATCCCGACGATCATGATGAACGCCCCCTCTTTGGGGAGGGAGTAGGTAAAAGGCAGGAATATGGTGAGGCCGAGGGTACCGGTCAGGCCGGGAATGGACGCGAAGAGGACACCGACGAAGCCGCCGACCAACAGGAGGCAGATGTTTTCCACGCTCGTGAAGAAACCGAGGGCGGCGACGATGTGGGTAAAGCTGTCTTCCATAAAAGCCTCACTTTCCCCGGTTCCGGCCGGGGTTCTGCCGGAAAGCCACCAGCGCGGTCACAACCAGCCCCGGAACAGGGACCCGGTGGGCAGATATATGCTCATCAGTCGGAAGGCGTAGAACATGCCGACCGACAGGCACACCGGCAAAACCAGCGTATCCAGAAGTCGAGGCCGGCCTTTCTGGAAAAAGAGCGATAACGCGACCAGAAAGACGAAGCTGCAGGGAATATACCCGAGGAACGGCAAGCCGAAATAAAAGCCGACAAACAATCCGAACACCGCCAGCACCCTGGGGTCGAAGGCAGGTTCCGTCTCGCCGCGACCCCGATAGCGCCGGTAGAAAAACCGGAGGATGATGCCGGCGGCGCAGATCATCACCGCGCCCGCCAGCGCCGCCGGGTAGGAGGCGGAGGTCATCGGCAGGCCGTCGTCATATACCGGCAGGGTTCCGGCGTCGCGATAAAACGCGATGGCCACCAGCATCATGAGAACCGGAACGATCAATTCTCCCATACCGTCTCCTGCCGACGGCGCCGGCAGTCTCCGGGCCGCCGGGCGTCGCGCGGGTCAATTTTTCTGGAAAATAGGCGCCACTTCCTCGTACATGTCGTCAAGGTAGGCGATGCATTCTGTCCGGTTCATGTAGCGGGGTTCGGCTTTGACCGAATTGGCAAATTCGATCCACTCCGGATCGGTACCGGCTTTTTCGAACACCGACTCGAGGTACTGGACGATTTCCTCCGGCACGTCGGCCTGGGTGCCGAGAATGCGGAACCGGGTCACAACCACGTCGTAACCCAGTTCCTTCATGGTGGGCACGTCGGGCATATGGGGTAGGCGTTCCTCGGACATCAGCGCCAGGGTACGGATGTCGTCACGGCCGGCCGTCTCCGGGGTATTGGCGGTAAAGACGTCGATATTACCGCCCAGGGCGGCGGCAATGCTTTCGGCTCCGCCCTTGAAGGGCACGAACCGCACCGAAAAGCCGGCGGCATCGGCGAATTTCTGCGAATTGATGTGGTCGACGCCGCGCAGGCCGTCCAGGCCCCAGCGCAGGTTGCCCGGATCCGCCTTGGCCCGTTCGATGAGGTCTTCCAGAGACATGATGTCGGAATCCATGGGAACGGCGATGACCGTGGGATACACGGACATGGCTGCCAGAGGCGTGAAATCCCGGAAGGTTTTGCCGGTGCCGCTGTCCATGAACAGGTTGATGGTCAGCACGGTGAGGTTATAGCCATCCGGGTCGGTGCCGAGGGTCTGGGACCAGCCGTTCCAGCCGGCGGCGCCGGTGACATTGGTGACCAGAAACTTGGCGTCGATGTATTTTTCCGCCACCCGGCAGAAGCCGCGCGCCGCCACATCGGTGCCGCCGCCGGCAGCAAAGGGAACATTGACAGTGATATCACGCCGGGGATAGCCGTCCGGACCCTTTTCAGCGGCCGACATCGCGGCGGGCAAGGCGACCACGGCGATGAGCGCGGCCGTCGCAATCATAGAACGAAATTTGTTCATGGTCTCTCTCCAATCAGGGTGAAAGGACGCTGCGGTATGGCCCGCCCCAACCACCAGGGTGGCGGCGGGATTGGCAATCGGGTGATCCGGTATTGTGGTTATAGCCAGCGGATGAAAGATTTCAACCTCGAAACGATAATCGTAGTATAAGCAATGCTTATACGCTCCCATGCCGCATCAGGAAGAGGAAAGCCGCCACCTGGTGTGCGTGGGTACAGTCACGGAGGAACTGGTGCTGGTGGTGCCGCCCGATCATCCGCTGGCAGCGCGGCGAGGCGGTATGGCCACGGTGCGCCAGGTGGCGGCGGAAAAATTGATCCGCCACGGCCGGCAAAAAGCGCTGCGGGGCATCATCGACAATTTCTTCGCCGGCCTGGGCGTCCAGCCTCGGGATCACCTCGAGGTAAAAAACACCAAGGCGGTCACCGAATTCGTGGCTCGGGGCATCGGCATCGCCATCGTGCCGAAGATGTTTGCCATCTGCCAGCCCCTGGTGCGGGTCGTTCCCATGGAAAAGCGGCTGTTCTGGGAAATTGGCGTTCTCTACCGCAAGGGCCGGACCCTGACCGCGGCGGAACGCCGGCTGTGCGCCCTGATTCACGAAGAGTTCCTGGACTGTCTGCGGCCGGAGGCTTTCCGTTGACCAAAACACCGCGGCGGAGTAGGGTATGGACCGCCGTTGGTCCGGGTGGTTTTGCGCTGTGCCGTGGCCGGCGGCGGAAGCCGGTCCCCGATTCACCACGAAAGGAAAAACCCCCATGGCACATATCGACACGCTGTGCGTTCAGGCCGGTTACCAGCCCGGTAACGGCGAGCCCCGCTCCGTCCCGATTATCCAAAGCACCACCTTCCGCTGGGAATCCATGGCGGAGATGGGAGCGCTGTTCAACCTGGAAAAGCAGGGCTATTTCTACTCCCGGCTGCAAAACCCGACCTGCGACAACGTGGCGGCGAAGATCGCCCGGCTGGAAGGCGGCAGCGCCGCCATGCTCACCGGTTCCGGCCAAGCGGCCACCTTTTTTTCCATCTTCAATATCTGTTCCGCCGGCGATCACGTGGTGTGTTCGGCCGAGATTTACGGCGGTACCTACAACCTTTTCGCCCACACCCTGAAGCGCATGGGCATCGTTATGACCTTTGTGCCCGGCGGAGCCACCGACGCGGAGCTTGACGCCGCTTTCCGGCCGGAGACCCGGGCGGTGTTCGGCGAGACCATCGCCAATCCTTCCCTCACCGTCCTGGACATCGAACGCTTCGCCGCCGCCGCCCACCGCCATGGCGTGCCGCTCATCGTCGACAACACCTTTCCCACCCCGGTGCATTGCCGGCCTTTCGAATGGGGCGCCGACATCGTCGTCCATTCCACTACCAAGTACATGGACGGCCACGGCTCCGGCCTCGGTGGCGCGGTGGTTGACAGCGGAAATTTCGACTGGTGCGCCCATTCTGCCAAATATCCCGGCCTGACCCAGCCGGACGAGACCTACCACGGCATCGTCTATACCGAACGCTTCGGCCTGGGCGGCGCCTATATCACCAAAGCCGTCGTCCAACTCATGCGCGATCTCGGCTGCGTCCAGGCGCCGGTAAACGCCTTCCTCCTCAATGTCGGCCTCGAGTCCCTGCACCTGCGCATGCGGCGGCATGCCGACAACGCCGACCGGGTGGCAGCGTTTCTCGCCGGCCACGACCGGGTGGCAACCGTGCGCCATACCGGCCTGGCGGGGGATCCGTCCCGGGAACTGGCGGCGAAATACCTGCCGGACGGCGGCTGCGGCGTTATCACCTTTCGGGTTACGGGCGGACGCGAGGCGGCGGAAAGGATGATGCAGCGCCTGCGCCGGATTATCATCGCCACCCATGTGGCAGATGCCCGCTCCTGCATTCTCCATCCGGCAAGTTCCACCCACCGCCAGATGAACGAGGCGGAGCTGGCCGCCGCCGGTATCCAACCGGATTTCGTCCGTCTGTCGCTGGGCATCGAGGACGCCGGAGATCTGATCGCCGACCTGGACCAGGCTCTCGCCGGCGCCTAACCCCGCCCTCCATTTCGCGACACCACAACGAACCGCCCGACGCCAAGGCCGGGCGGTTCGCACATCGGAAAAGCCGATACCGGGTTTTTAGATCTCGTCCAGCCAGTGCATGGGGATGTCCGCCTCGTCGGCGCGATCCGGCGCCAACGGCGCTTCCTTGGCCGGTTCCTCCTCCGGTTCTCCGGCGCGGGCGGCCTTCTTGCCGGCCTTCCGGCCACCCTCGGACCGAGGTTTCCGGCTTCGGGATTTCTTGCCCGTGCTTTACTGTTCGGAAGTGGGTTCCGGCGCCGGCAGTTCCGGTTCCGGCGGCATGGTGTAAAAGTCCGCCGCCGTCAACGGCTGGAAGGGAGTGCTGTCCGCCGGTTCGGCTGGCGCGGCCTCGGTCGGGACGGCGGTTTTGCGCCCACGTCCCCTCCGGCGGGTCTTGGCCGACGGGCCGTTTTCCGGCCGGTTTTCCGCTACAATTTCGGCGACGGGCGTCGCTACCTCGGGCGTGGCCGCGGCGGCCGGTGCTTCCGGAGTCGCTGCCTGCTGCCGCAGTTTTTTCTGGCGCTGGTTCCGCCGGCGCCGGGCGGAACGGCTGAGTTTTTTTCCGGTCGGGAAGTCGCCCGTTTCCGCTCCCACCGCCATGCCACCCGAGGCGGCGTCGCTTTCCGGCGCAGGCGCAGTGGCACCGCAGCCGCTATCCCGTTGGTCCTGCGGCGCCATGGTTCCCCGCCCGTCCTTCCCGTTCCGGCCTTCCCGAATCAGGGCGGTCTGGTGCCGCCGGTTGCCGGCGTTGTCGTCCCGCCCGTAGATGCGTTCGGCCAGCATTTCCCGCCACATATTCAGGGACGTCTGCGGACGACCACCGGCGGCGGTGAGGATTTCCGCCAGCGCCAGGGACTCGTGGAAAGATTCCTGGGTGACGAAGCTGGAGAGGGAACCCTTCTTGCCGCTGCCGTCCGGCTGCAGAAAACGGTGCTGGCCGATGTAGATATGGACCAGGCGATCCACCATTTTGCGGGGAAAGCGCAGGCGCTGGCTAAGGGGTTCGAGGAAAGCGTGGACCTTATCGAACTTGAGGCGCGGAAAATCATCGTCGTACCAGGTTCGTCCCATCGCCAGTTTCAGCGGTTCCAGAAGCAGCGTGGCGAAAATCAGAGCCGGCGTCGCATCCGGCAGAACCGTGTCTCCCTGATCCAGGGCCTGCAGCCGGTTCCAGAACAGCTCGGCGTCGGCCCGCGGATCCTCGAGAGCCGAGGCGACCTCGGGCAGGAGAACGCCGAGAAGGCCGGTGGACTGGAGCAGGCGTACCGCCTTTTCGCCGGAGGAAAACGCGAACAGCCGGGTTATCTCTTCCAGCAGCCGGGCCGGCGAGGCTTTGGCCAGTTCCTCGCCGTGGCGGTGGATGGCGTCCTCGGTGTCGGGATCCAGGCTGAAGCCGAGGCGGCTGGCGAAGCGCACCGCGCGCACCATCCGGACCGGGTCCTCGCGGAAGCGGATGCAGGGGTCGCCGATACAGCGGATGCGCCGGGCCTCGAGGTCCTCCATACCGCCGACGTAGTCGATGACGCTGAAGGATTCGATGTCGTAGAACAGGCCGTTGACGGTGAAATCGCGGCGCCGGGCGTCTTCGTGCGGCGATCCGAAGAGGTTGTCGTCCCGCTGGAAGAGATCCGCATCGGGGTCGGTGGGATCGCCGGTGGCTTCCGGCGTACGGCGGAAGGTGGAGGTTTCGATTATCTTCTCGCCATAGCGGACGTGGGCGAGACGGAAACGGCGTCCGATGAGGATGCAGTTGCGGAACAGGGCCCGGATCTGCTCCGGGCGGGCGTTGGTGGAGATGTCGAAATCTTTGGGTTGCCGGCCGAGGAGAAGGTCCCGGACGCCGCCGCCCACCAGGTAGGCGGTGTAGTTGTTCCGCGCCAGGCGGTAGAGGACCTTGAGGGCGTCGGGATCGATGTCGCGCCGGGAGATGTTATGCTCCTCCCGACTGCGGACAAGCGGTTGGGGGACGTCGCCGTCCAGGACGGCCGGGCCGACGACGTCGGCCGTCTCGCCGACAGCCGTCGACGCGGGTTCCGAAAACGATTCAGAGTTCATTGCGGTAACCTTGTTCAATGCACGCTGGAACCTGAGGAGGAATACCCGTCCGGCCGGGAAAGGCCGGCGGGTCGGCGGGGCCTGGCGGGGACCGGTCCATCCCGTGCCGCGCACGGGGTTCGGTCCGCTCGCGCCCGGCGGGCGGCGGCGTCACGGTGGTCCGTGGCGCCCGGCCCGCGTCCTTCAGGCGACCCGCTCGATCCGTGCTCCGAGCATGCGTAGTCTTTCGTCGATATTTTCGTAGCCCCGGTCGATCTGGGTGACGTTTTCGATAACGGATCGCCCCCGCGCGGCCAACGCCGCCGCCAGGAGGGCCATACCGGCGCGGATGTCGGGGCTATGCATCCGCGACCCATGCAGTTCCACCGGTCCGATGACCACGGCCCGGTGGGGGTCGCAAAGGACGATCTGCGCTCCCATATCCAGCAGCTGATCGACGAAGAACAGCCTGCTTTCAAACATTTTCTCGTGGATCATGACGCTGCCCTCCATCCGCGTCGCCGCCACCAGGGCAATGGAGGTGAGGTCGGCGGGAAAGGAGGGCCAGGGCGAGCTGGCGATGGTCGGCACCACGCCGCGAAAATCGGGCTGTATTTTCCGCGGCTGGTCCCGGGGGACGAACAGGTCCTCGCCCCGGATCTCCGCGACCATGCCCAGCCGCCGGAACTGGAACAGGATCATCCGCAGGTCCTCGGGGTTGACCTGCTCGATGGTCAACTCACCGCCGGTTATCACCGCCAAGGCCATGAGGGACGCCACCTCCAGGTAGTCGGCGCCCAGACTCACCTCCTGATTCACCATCGACAGTGCCGTGACGCCGGTGATCCGTATCTCATTGGTACCGATGCCGGCGATGTCTGCGCCGATCATGTTGAGGAAATGGCAGAGATCCCGGACGTGGGGCTCGCAGGCGGCGTTGCGAATAACGGTCTGGCCCCGGGCCCGGCAGGCAGCCATGATCACGTTTTCGGTGGCGGTGACCGAGGCTTCGTCCAGGAGGATGTCGGCGCCGGTCAGTCCGTGCGGGGCGGTGATGACGATGGACGACGGCGTGGCGGTGATCCGCGCGCCCAGTTGCTCCAAGGCGATCAAGTGGGTATCGATGCGGCGACGGCCGATCTTGTCCCCGCCCGGAAACGGCAATTCAACCCGGCCGAAACGGTGCAACAAGGGTGCAGCCAGTAGGACGCTGCCCCGGACCCGCCGGCAAAGATCGGCGTCGAGGGGCCGATCGGCGATGGCGGAGGAATTGGGCCGCAGGTCGTAATCACCCTGCCAGGCGAAACGCATACCCATGCTTTCGAGGAGGGTGAGGAGGGTGGCGACATCGCCGATTTTCGGGACATTTCGGATCCAGACACCGCCGTCCACCAACAGGCTCGCGCACAATATGGGCAGAGCGGCATTTTTGTTGCCCGAAGCGCGGATTTTCCCGGCAATGGGATAGCCGCCGTCGATTATGAATTTTGCCATGTCAACTCGATACGTCCCAATAACCCGGCACTCCGGAGAACGTTACGTTCGCATCGGAGTATCTGTACTACTG
>JAJBSZ010000137.1 GCA_020861125.1 Planctomycetota bacterium
GGCCGGACGGCGTGGTGACGGTGACGGCGTCCACTCCCGGATGGGCCAGGAAGTCGGGCAAAGCGGTAAATGCGGGGCAGCCGAATTCGGCGGCCAGGGCGTCGGCGCCGCCGGGTCGGGGGTTGAAGATGGCGGCGACGCGGCAGTCGGGGAGTTCGCTGATGGCCCGTGCGTGGACCCGGGCGATCATGCCGCTGCCGATGATACCGAAACCGAGGGGTTGTTGCATGGCGTTCCTTTCGTGGAGGACCCGGCCGTGGGTTAGGCGTCGGTTTTGCGTTTGCGGGCGAGATAGCGGAACAGGCCGGTCTGACTCAGAATCATAAAGGCGATGACGATGAGAAAGGCGATGCAGATGGGCCGCTGCAGCATGGGAAGAAACGACCCGTCGCTGAGGCGGAGGGCCCGGCGCAGGTTGGAATCGCACATCGGCCCGAGAATGACGCCGAGCAGGAACGGCGCGGCCGGCACGTTCATGGCGGAAAGCACCAGCCCCACCAGGCCGAAGACGAACATCACCTTGACGTCGAACAGGTTGTAATTGATGAGATAGGCGCCGATTATGCACAGGAGGTAGATAATCGGCATGAGAATTTTCTTGTTCACCGTCAGCACCCGCACCGTGAGTTTGGCCATGATCAGGGCAATGACCCACATGGCGACGGAAGCGCAGAGGAGGTACACGCAGACGCTGTAGACAAACCCCGGCGACTCGCTCATCAGCAGGGGGCCGGGCCGGTAGCCGTGCATGAAGAAGGCCGCGAGCAGCACGGCGGCGGGGGCGGAGCCTGGCACGGCGAGGGAAAGCACGGGGATGATGGCGCCGCCGATGCAGGCGTTGTTGCCGGTTTCGGCGGAGATCAGGCCCTTGGGGTTCCCCTTACCGAAGCTCTGCGGATCGCGGTCGTAGGTTTTGGTGGCCCAGTAGGACAGCCAGCCGCCGACGTCCTCGCCCACGCCGGGAATGATGCCGACGCCCACGCCGATGGCGGCCGATCGCAGAACGGCCAGCCCGTTGGCGAAGACGGTGCGCAAACCGTCCCGGATTCGGAAGCTGGTAAGCTGCAGCACATTTTCAGTGGCGGTGTGGCGGAAGGATTTCACGATCTCCGGAAACCCGAACAAGCCGATCATCACCGGGATCAACTGAATGTTGGCCATGACATTGACATTGCCATAGCTGAAACGGGGAAAGGTGTCCACCATGTCCAAGCCGATCTGGGCCACCAACAACCCCAGGACGCCGCTGATCCAGCCCTTGAGGGCGTTGCCCTGGGCGGTGATGGTCCCGCAGATCAGGATGCCGAAGATGGAGAGGAGGAAAAATTCCCAGCTGGCGAATTTCAGGGCGAAACGGGTCAGGAGCGGCGTCAGGGTGAGGACGAAAACGACGCTGATCATGGTGCCGAGACAGCTGGCGGTGGTGGCGAGAAATATCGCCAGGCCGCCGTTGCCGGTGCGGGCGATGGGGAAGCCGTCCATGGCGGTGGCCGCCGAGGCCGGTGTCCCGGGGATGTTCAGGAGGATGGCCGATTGGCAGCCGCCGGAGATGGAGCCGACGTACACGCCCAGCAGGGCGATCATCGCCGACTGGGTGGGAAAGTTGTAGGTCAGGCCGGTGAGGAGCGCGATGGCCATGGTGGCGCTCAGGCCCGGCAATACCCCCATGATCAATCCCGCAGCGGTGGAGAGGACGAGAAACACCAGGTTTTGCGGCTGGAGGACGGTCTGCACCGCCTCCGCGAGGTATTGAAAGGCCATGGCCGGTGGTTTCCTTGTTTTGGTATTCGCACCAGGGACGAACGCCCGGGCTGTCGCTGTACACGCGGCGCCGGGAGGTTTACCACAATGCCGTTATCGTGTGGACGAGGGTGGCGGCCCACGGTTCTCCGGGCAGAGAGGTTTCGAAAAATTTCTCAAACAGAATGAGGATGGCGGCGATGGCCAGGACGGAGGTGGCGAGGATAGTCCGCACCGGTGCGGCGCGGAGGTAGAGCATCAGGCTGACCAGGAAAATCCCCGCTCCCAGCCAAAACTCCACCCGGCCGAGAAGGAAGAAGGTATACACGAACATCATGCCGACGCAGATCAGCATGCCGCGCACGTCGGTTTCCGCCAGAGCCTGCCCTAGCCGCAGGGAGGAAGCGCGCAGGTGCCGGGCCAGGGAGGACATGGCCCGCGGCTCGCCCCGGAGGGAGACCACCAGGAGCAGCAGGCTGAAAATACTCAGGGTAACGCCCAGTACCACCGGCATCATGCCTGGCGATAGGCTGAACTGTTGGATCCGGTACGGCGGCTGGGTGGCCCGAATGACCATGTTCCGTCCCTCGTAGCAGACGAACGCCCCCAGTACAAGGAGGCCCAGGGAAAACACGACATCTTTGGTTTTTGCAGTCATGACGCATACCTTGCCGTGCAGGCACGGCGGCAAATGGTTGAGGACACAGGATTCCCGCCCGCCCGACGTGCGGGCGGGCGGGGGAGAGAGCGCTTACTTCGTGAAGCCAAACGTGGCCGGGTCGATGGTGACCGCGCCGGCGTCGAAGAGGATGTAGCAGGCCCGGCTGCCGAACTTTTCCAGGAACTCCTGGGATTCGGCCCGGCCCATGGGCGTGACCACAAAGCTCTTGAGTTCGCAGAAGTCGAGGAATTCCTTTTGTTCCACGGCGCTTTCGAAAGCGGCGTCAATTTTAGCCAGGACGCTTTCGTCCAGCCCCTTCGGCACCAGGATGCCGGTGACTTCGCCCATGGGCAGCATGTCGGCGGTTTCGGGATAGGATTTGGTAATGGACGGGATCACCACCCCGGGTGCGATCTCGATATCTTCTTCCGCCAGGGAGGCCAGTACCTTGACTTCCCCCGCGATGATCAGATCCTTGTACTCGGCCAACAACTGCGGACAGAAGTCCACCTCGCCGGAAAGGGTGGCGGTAACGGCGGCAGCGCCGCCCGGATAGGTGATGTGCTTGTAGTCGGCACCCGCCACCGCCCGCAGCACCTCGGCGCCGAAATGGCCGCCGGTGCCGATGCCGGCGGTGCCGGCGGTGATGCTGCCGGGGTTGGCGCGGATGGCTTCCACCAGGTCGGTGATGGTGTTGTAGGGCGAATCCTTGGGGACGATGAAGGCGTTGGGTGCGAAGGTGGCGAGCCAAATGTCCCAGTCCCGGAAGGTCTTGTCGGTGTAGCCGTTCACCGGCATGGTGACGAAGGCCAGCATGCCGTTGGCCAGCAGGGAATAGCCGTCCAGCCGCGCGTTCTGGACGTTGAGGCTGCCGGCGCTCCCGCCCGCGCCCGGCGTGTTGGTGACGTTGATGGTGACGCCCAGCACCTGGGACATGCCGTTGGCCAGACTGCGCGCGGTGAGATCGGTGGTGCCACCGGCATTGTACGGAACGGTGAGGTTGATGTTCTTGTTGGGCCAGTCGCCCGCCAGCGCCGCCGTGACCATGCTCAGGCACAGCAAACCCGTGAGGATCCTTTTCATGCCGATCTCCTTGAACTCTGTAAGCCGCGAGGTGGTACACCAGCTCCGCGCTGGCGCATGTTTTTTACAAGGCCGACCCCCGAGAGCCAGGCCCTCTCCGTCTTCCAAGCCGCCCGGCGCGGTGTTTCCCGGGGGAGGGGACCCTATCTGGCGGTCCGGCCCGGTCCGGTGCCGGCTCCATCCTGGATCACTCTTCCTGGCCGGCGACGAGCGCCAGCTTGCGGCCGAGCACCATGCAGGCGGCGCCACGGGCGCCGGCATAGTCGTCCAGACTGCTGGTTTCAATGGCGGCCAGGGAAAACGGATGCGCCATGGCCCAGCGGGCCGTTTCCTGCCGCACGTAGTCGACCAGAATGGCGCCCGCCCGGATCAGCGGCCCGCCAAAGATGATCTTGTCCGGATTGAACGTGGTGATCAGGTTGCCGACGGCCAGCCCGAGGATCGCGGCCACCGTCCGGACCGATTCCTGCGCCACGGGATCGCCGTCTTCGGCCGCCCGGCAGATGTCACGGCCGGAGACCCGGCGTCCGCTGGCAAACAACCGCGCCAGGTCGCCGCTCCGCCGCGAGGTTTTCCCGGTCCCGCAGCGGCGGGCAGCCTGGTCGACCAGCGCGCCTTCTGCCGCCATGGCCTGCAGGCAGCCCCGCCGGCCGCAGCCGCAGGCCGGACCGTCGGGATCCATCACGATATGGCCGATCTCCCCGGCATAGCCGGCCCCGTGCAGCAGTTTGCCACCCACCATGATGGCGGCGCTGATGCCCGTGCCGATGCCGATGTAGATGAAATTGTCAACGTTCCGGCCCCGACCGTAGCGGGATTCTGCCACCCCCGAGGCGCGGTTACGGTTGAGAACATAGGCGGCATAGCCGGTTCCCTCCGCCACCGCCGTCCGGATGTCGATGCCTTCCCAGCCCATGTCGGCGGCGCGGATGATGGTGCCCGTCTCCCAATTAACGAGGCCGGGGGCGCCGATGCCCACGGCCGGCAGGAGGTTGCCGGAATGGCTGGCTGCGAACTGCCGGATGCCCCGCACCAGGGCCGACAGGAAGCTGGCCGGTTGACCGGTGGTGGGCGGCGACGTGCGTGCGGCCACCACCTCGCCCTTCAGATTCACCAGGGTGAAAGCCCAACGTCCGGAATGGTAGGCAGCGCCCAATGCGAGCCATCTGGAGGTGTCCAAGTCCACCGGAATGCCAGGCCGGCCCCGACCCTGCGGGTCGCTTCCGGCCAGTTCCGCCACCAAACCCTGGCTGATGAGTTCGGAAATCAGGTTGGACAAGGTGGTCCGGCTCAGACCCAGTTTTTTGGCCACCGCCGCCCGGGACAGCGGCCCTTCGGACTCCAGGCAGGCGAGAACGCCATGCGCTGTTTTCAGATCGCCGGGTGGTGTCAGGGTGCCAATGGTCATACGGTATCCCTATCCCCTACTGCCACTATACAGTCAGGAGTTTATTTTGTCAACTTAATTGACAAAATAAATTCTCTCCTGGTATAAGGACGTGCATGGCCAAGGCAAAGGACGTTACGGTTGACGAGTGTGCCGTCTACTTTTTGCCGGTACGGACGCGGATGCCCCTGGTCTTTGGCGGCCAGACGGTTGAACGCGTCACCTGCGTGCGCATCCGGGTAACCGTCCACGACGGGAGAGGGCGGACGGCGGAGGGCTGGGGCGAGACGCCGTTGAATGTCCCCTGGCTCTGGCCCGGTGCGGCGTCGCATGGATTACGGGAGGCGGTGCTCCTGGAATGCTGCCGCCGCCTGGCCCGCGTTTTTCCCCGAGAGTGTCGGCCGGGGCATCCCATGGAAATCGGCCACCGCTTCCTGCGTGAGGTCCTTCCCGACCTGTGCCGCAGCCTGGCCGCCGGCTGCGCCGGTCCCGTCCCCTGGCTGGCGGCGCTGGGCTGTTTTTCGGCTTTCGACATCGCGGTGCACGATGCCTATGCCCGGCTGCACCGCACCGCCGTGTACGCCACCTACACCTCCGCCTTCATGAATCGGGATCTGGCGTGGTATTACGGAGATGACCGGTTTGCCGGCCGGTATCCGTCCGACTTCCTGGTGGCGGCGCCACCACTTTTTCTTCCGGCATGGCATCTGGTCGGCGGCGGTGATCCGGTGACGGAAGACGAGCTCACCGGACGGGAGCCGGACGACGGCTATCCGGTTCTCTTGCGGGAATGGATGGATCGGGACGGGGTCTTTTGCCTAAAGGTAAAGCTTCGGGGCACCGACGCCGGATGGGATTACCATCGTCTGGTCAAAGTCGGGAACATTGCCGCCGCCGGTGGGGCAAAGTGGCTCTGCGCCGATTTCAACTGCCAGGCGGAATCCCTGGACTATGTCTCCGCCATCCTGCACCGTCTGGCGGTGGATACACCCGAGGTGTTGGCGATGCTGCTGTACGTCGAGCAGCCGTTCCAGCGCGACCTCGACCGGCAGCGGCTGGCGGTGGACCGGCTTAGCCGCGTCAAACCATTGTTCCTGGACGAAAGCGCAGACGACTGGCAGCAGGTCGAGCTCGGCCGCCGGTTGGGGTGGACGGGGGTGGCGCTCAAAACCTGCAAGACCCAGACCGGCGCCCTTCTTAGCCTGTGTTGGGCTCGGGCGCACGGCATGGCCATCATGGTTCAGGACCTCACCAATCCCATGCTGGCGCAGGTGCCCCACGTGCGGCTGGCCGCCCATGCCGGAACCATCATGGGGGTGGAGACCAATGCCATGCAGTTTTATCCAGAGGCTTCCCGGGCGGAAGCGGCGGTGCACCCTGGTCTCTACCGGCGGCGGCAGGGCGGCGTGCATCTGGGCACGTTGGGCAACACCGGATTCGGCTACCGGGAGGATGCTATCAACCGTGTCTTGCCCGCGCCGGAGGCGGTATGACCGAGGAGGGAGGACATGGGTTTGAGCGCATACAGCAGCATTACCTGTGCCGACGGCGCGGGCAAACGGGCCGAAGACATGGCATCCGGCGATCTGGTCTGGGATCCGCTGGCGGGAGCGCCTGCTCCGGTCCGGACCGTATGGAGCGGCCCGGCGGTGGGTATGTACCGGATCACGGCCGACAACGGCCAGATTCTCGACCTCACCGAGGATCACGCCCTGGTCACGGCTGCCGGCCTGGTGCAGGCCGGTGACATCCGACCGGGCCAGACGCTGGTGGTACCGGGCGGAACGGTGCGCTGCACGGAATCGGTGCGGCTGCCAGGGGATTTCAAAGTATATGATATCGTGACCGCCGCTGGCGGCACCCTCCTGGTAAGTGGCCTCATCGCCGCATCCTCCTGAGGCGCATCGTCACCCGATGCCGATCGTACCGTGACCGTTTCCGAATTTCGGTGCCGGTTATCCCGCCTTCTGCTTGCGGCGCGGCGCCTTGGCCGGTTTGTTTTGTTCCAGGCTGGCCTTGAGGGCGTCCATGAGGCTGATGACCTCGCCCTGAGCGGCCGGTTTTGGCAGGGCGATCTCCTTGCCTTCGATTTTGCTCTCGATGAGATCGCGGAGCCGTTTCTGGTATTCATCCTGGAATTGGGCCGGGTCGAAAGGCTTGGACATGTTTTCGATGATCTTTTCGGCCATGGAGAGTTCTTCCTTGTCGATGGCCGGCTGGGGGATGTCCTGGGGCATGGCCTTGACGTCGTCCTGGTAATGGAGCGTATGCATGCAGATTCCGGTGTCGGCCGGGATCAGTGCCAGCATGACTTCGCTGGCGCCGAGGGAGGTTCGGCCCACCGCTACCTTACCTTTGTCCAGCATGGCCTGGCGGAGGAGTTCAAAAGGTTTTTCCCCGCCTTTTTGCGGAATGACATAATAGGTGCGGTTGTAATACACCGGACAGATTTCGCTTTTATCGGCGAATTGGAGGATCTGGACGCTGCGATCCTTCTCCGTTTTTATCTTTTCGAAATCGTCGTCGGTGATGACGACGTATTTTCCCTTGTCATACTGGTAAGCTCTGACGATGTCGTCGGAGGTGAGTTCCTTGCCGGTGGCTTCGTCGATTTTTTTGTAGCGGACGCGCCCTTTTGACTCTTTGGCGAGCTGGTTGAAATGGATGTCGTTGTCCCGGGTGGCCGGGTACATATTGACCGGAATGTAGACGAGGGCGAAGGAAATCGCCCCTTTCTGGGCAATGGGCATGGCGCGTCCTCCTGGCCGGTTTCTCTTTGCCGGCACTTGAAACTATCAGGGGGCACCGGCCTGTCATTCCTTTGGTGGTATACGAAAGGGGGGCGATTCGCGACCGGAACGCCCCCTCTCAAGAGTGTCAGGTTGTTATGGGAACGGGTCAGTATCGTGCCACGCCGAAGATCCAGTCGGGGATAGCCAGCGACACGGCCGGGAAAAACACCAGTACGAGGACCACCGTCAGGATGGCGAAGTAGAACGGGGCCGATTCCTTGGTCGTCACCTCGGGCGGGCATTCCATGATGGTCGAGGTGGTATAGAGTGCTACCCCCACGGGCGGGGTCATGACCCCGAAGGTGACCACCGTCATCATGATGATACCGAAATGCACCGGGTCAATGTTGACCGATTTAACCACCGGCAGCAGAATGGGCGTCATCAGCAAGGCAATGACCGTGGTCTCCATGAACATGCCGAGGGATACGAGCAACAGAATCACGATAAACAACATGATTTGTTTGTTTTCGGTGATCCCCATCAGCACTCGGGCAATACCCTGTGGCAGGCGGTCGTACACGACGCCGTAGCCGAAAATACCGGAGAAGGCCAGGATCAGGGTGATGGATGAGATGTCCTTGATGCTGTCGACCAGGGTTTTTTTGAATTTTTCCCACGTCAGTTCCCGGTAGATGACCGCACCGACAAACAGGGCGTAAAAGATGGCGAAGGCCCCGGATTCCGACGGCGTCATGATGCCGTAGCGGATGAACACCAGCAGGAGGATCGGGAACAGCAGCGCCCAGATACACTCGACGCAAGCCCGGAAGATCTCGGTTGGGCTGGCCATGCGCGGTTTTTCCGGCACGTAGCCGCGGCGACGGGCTGACACCGATACCGCCGTCATCAGCGCCACCATCATCAGAAATCCAGGAACAAAGCCGGCGGCGAAGAGGCGGCCGATGGAGACTTCCCCCACCGACCCATAAATGATAAGCCCCATGCTGGGCGGTATGGTGGCGACGATAAGGGCGGAGAGGCCGTTGATCCCGGCCGACCAGCCGCGGGTATAGCCGCGCCGCAGCATTTCCGGTCCGAGGATCCGGCATTCCATGGCCGCATCGGCCACGGCCGAGCCGGAGACCCCGCCCATCAGCGTCGACATCACACAGGACACCTGGGCGATATTGCCGTACATATGGCCGGTGATGACATTGGATAATTTCATGATCCGGGAGGTGATGCCGGTGTTGTTCATCAGATTGCCGGCGAAGATGAACAAGGGTATCGCCAGCATGGTGAAGGACTGGGTGGTGGCCAGCGCTTTTTGCACCGTGATGCTCAGGGGTATCTGATCGGTAAACCAGAAAAAGGTGAATCCGGAAATACCGATGGCGAACGCCACGGGCATGCCGAGGATCAGCAGAAGCAGAAAAACGCAGAAGACAATGGCCATATGTCATGCCTCCCGGGGTGTGGCGTCGTGGCCGGCGGGCCGGAACAGCCGCACCATACGGATGATGGTGGAAACGAGCATGAGAAACGAACCGGCGGTCACGCTCAGCGTGCACCAGCCGTAGCTGATGTTGGTGGCTTGGAACAGCCGCTTCCAGTTGTCGCGGATCAACGGCACGCTGTAGAACACCAGGACGACGAGGAACACCGCTATCAGCAGGTAGAAGAATAGCTGCAACCCTTTGCGGATAGCTGGCGGTAACATTTTCTGCACCAGATCCACGCTGATCAGGTTGGTCTCGCGGATGACGATGTCCCCGCCCAGAAAGACCATCCAGGCGAAGAGGAGGAGAGAGATATCCGTCGCCCAATTGAGCGGTTTGCCCACCGTCCGGGCGATGGCGGATACGAAAACCAGGGTGGAGATGGCGAGAAGAATCACCGCCGCCAGCCACAGTTCGAACCGGCAGAAGGCGGCGTAGGCGCGTTTGATGGCGGAGGGCATACGATGGACTCCCGCGACAAGAAAAGGCCGAACGCGGCGGTTGCCAGCGTTCGGCCGTAGTGGTTAACGACTAGTTCTTTCCGATTTCCTGGTAGATAATCGCCCGCAGATCGGTGAAATCAAGTTTCTCGTAGGCGGCTTCGGCGGCTTTCT
>JAJBSZ010000140.1 GCA_020861125.1 Planctomycetota bacterium
GCCGAACGCCACCTCCGGCCAGCGCCCGGCGCGGGCGTCCACCAGGCTGAGGCGGGGGTCGGCGTAGTCGAAGTCGGCCCGGCCGCCGCGGGCGGCGAACTGCGGCGTTTCCCGGCCGTCGTCCTCGACGCGGGAGCCGGATATCACCACCGAACCCGGGCGGTTGCCGATGGTTGCGATAATGCTCCGCACCTGGCCCGGCAGAGGCGAGTGGTCGTTGTCGTCCGGGTGTTCCGGCAGCTCCTCCACCTTCCAGAGGAAGACCTTGAGAATGTCGGACTCGATCACGAGACCGGGACTGCGGACTACGACGTCGCGCTCGAACTGGATTTCCCGTTCTCGGAGTTTGTAGCTGGCGGTCTCCTTGCAGGTGATGACGGTGCGTCCGGCGGCGCTGTCGATCTCCATGCGCGGGTTGCGTTCCAGAAAGATGATGCCGCCCCAATCCTTGATGTTGGAAGAGCCGGCGGTGTCCAGGGCCTCGTCGTCGGCGAGGTAGAGGAATCCCGTTCCGAGAATGCGGCTGTCTTCCTGGAGGAATTCCACGTCGCCGTCGCCCTTGAGGATGCGCTCGGTATGGTTCCAGCGGGCGTGTTCGCAACGGATCTCCGTCTCGACCTCCGGGTCCAGCCGCGACGGACGCAGCGGCGCCGGATCCCCCACCCGGAACCGGCGCATGATCACGTTGCCCTCGAGATTCGCTATTTCTTCCGGCTCGGCCCCGGGCTGGGGCGGCCGGCGGGTGAGGAACCCGCGATCGCTGGTGATGATGGTTTTTACCGGTAAGGGCTGATCTTCCGGCGTAGCGGCCAGGCTTTCCGCCGATTGGTCATAGAGGATGATGACCACATTCTCCATGTTGATGCGGGGGGAGTTGTCGGTGATGTCGAATACTTCGGCCCGGTCCGCCTCCAGTAGGGAATACAACCGGCCGTTGGAGAAGCTGGGATAGCTGACCTTTTCGTAAGGCTGGGCCCGATCGCCGTCCGCCGTCAGCCCGGCGACCGGCCAGAAAAGAGCCAGGCCAAACGCCACCAGCCGCAGCCAACAGGAATGCATCATAAGCCATGCTTTCTTTGTATCGTCCGCCGGAGGCGAGAGCGCAATGGCGGGCGGCAGCGGCGGCCGCAAAACGGTCAGCGGTACCGTTCCATGAGGCCGTCCCAGCGGTTTTGCACGGTAAGGATCAGATCGATACACTCGCGGACCGCGCCGCGGCCGCCTGGTGTATTTGTTACCAAATGGGCGGCTTCCCTCACCGCCGGCACCGCGTCGGCAACAGCTATACCCAATCCCGCCCGCCGGATCAGCGGGAGGTCGGGCAGATCGTCGCCGATCACCGCCGTTTCCGCCGCTGCGACGCCGGCGGCTTCCAGTAGACGCAAGAATACCGGTAACTTGTTTTTGGCATCCATTTCCACCATCTGGATACCCAATTCTTCCGCCCGCCGCACTACGATGGGCGACGAACGGCCGGTGATAATACCGGCGGTATGCCCGGCCCGGTGCCAGTACTTAATGCCGGCGCCGTCCTTGACGTTAAACGATTTACTTTCATCGCCGGCACTGGTGTAGGTGATGGCCCCATCCGTCATAACCCCATCAACGTCAAGCACTAATAAACGGATAGACCGGGCCGCTTGAGCCACCGTGTCGGAAACGGCAATTTTTTTTGACATAATATTCCTTGGCCTGACACTAGTAGGTCGTCCGAGACATACCCATCGTCAGGGACCGATGTGCTAACTACCGCCCCGTAGAGACGCTCGGAAACCCCTCGTGTGTTGGGCCTGAACCCCGCGCTGCCGGGATATAGAATGAACGCCTTTGCCCATTGGGTCGACAATCATAGAATGCCGATCCATTCCGGAGGCGGCACGCTGTTTGGCCTTCCTCCAGCTGTCAGTTTGGTTTAGGTTTGTATCGTAAGGGGGTTTGGGCGGCAAGTCAAGGGTGGACTCGGGCTTGCCATAACCCGTTGTCGTGCATGGACGACACCCGGCTTCGAGCGGCGCTTTCGGTTGGGAAGCCGCCTGGCAGTGAATGAAACGGCCTGCGCCCACCCCGCCAAATACAGGACCAGGTATGCGTAAACTGTTGGTAATCACGCTGTTCGGCGGCCTTTTAGGCTGGATTGGCTACAAGTACGTCACCACGGATATCCAAGATGCCAAACGGGGCAAGACCGTGCGGTCGGTGGTGGCGGTGGAGACGGTCCGGGTGAAACAGGCCGATCTCGGCGACCGGGTGGTGTTTACCGGTTCCATCAAAGCGGAGGAACGTTACGACGCCGCGCCCAAGGTCGCCGGTATCATCCGCCAGGTGAATTTCAATGTCGGGGACACCGTGAACCGCGGCGCCGTCCTGGCGGTACTGGACGACGACGAGCTCCGGCTGGAGGTGGAGCAGGCGGAAGCGTCCCTGCGGGTAGCCGTCGCCAACGCCAACGACGCCGAAAGCCAGTTGGAAATCGCCCGCCGGGATTTTATCCGGGCGGAAAACCTGCACAAAAGTCTGGTGATTTCCGCTCAGGAATATGATCGCTACGACGCCACCCTCAAGGGTCAGGAAGCCAAATACGAAACCACCTTGGCCGAGGTAAAGCTGGCGGAGGCGCTTCTCAAGACCGCCAAGGTAAAGTTAGGCTACACCCGTGTCATGGCGGAATGGACCGAGGGGCCGGAGGTACGGGTCATCGGCCAGCGCTTCATGGATGCCGGCGCCCTGGCCCTCACCACCACCCCCATCCTTTCCGTCCTCGACATCCGCACCGTCCGGGCCGTTCTGTCGGTGAGTGAAAAGGAATACCCCAAGATGGCCCTTGGGGACACCGTGCGGGTGAGCACCGACGCCTTTCCCGGCCGGGTCTTCACCGGCACCATTTCCCGCATTCCCCAGGAACTGGGCGTCCTCACCCGGGAAGCGGAGGTGGAAGTGGCTATCGACAACCCCGACCTCGTCCTGAAGCCCGGCATGTTTGTCCGGGCCGACATCGAATTCCAGCGCCGCTACGGCGCCGCCGCCGCGCCCCTCGAAGCCGTGGTCCGGCGTGAGGACGGCAGCCGCGGCGTGTATGTAGTCAACGACGACCGGACGCAGGTGTCATTTTGTCCGGTTGTCGAGGGTATCGTCGACGGCCGCTGGGTGGAACTGGTGGACGGCGGCGATCTTCTCGACCGCGAGGTCGTCGTCCTCGGCCAGCACCTCCTCCGCGACGGCATCAGCATCCGGGTATCGGAAGAGGCCTAGGAGTTGTTCCGACCCTTCGGCCGTCCATTGGCCTCGGCCGAGAGCCACCAGCCGGTTCCTTCTCCCTCTACACCGTAGGATTCCAGCATGAACATCGCCCGTGGCGCTATCCATCGGCCTATTTTCACCACCATGGTCACCCTTATCGTCGTGATCATCGGCGGCATTTCTCTCACCAAACTTCCCATCGACCTGATGCCGGACATTACGAACCCCGTCATCAGCATCCGCACCGAGTACGAAAACGCCAGCCCGGAGGTGGTCGAGGAACTGGTGACCCGGCCCATCGAGGAGGCGATGGCGGCGGTGCCGGGGGCGGAAGAGGTCAGTTCCACCTCGTCCGAGGGCAATTCCAACGTCACGGTGAAATTCACCTGGGGCACGGACCTGGACGTGGCCGTCTCCGATGTCCGCGACCGTATCGATCGGGTCATCAACCGGCTGCCGGACGACTGCGACCGGCCGATCCTCTACAAATTCGACTTCGCCTCCATGCCCATCGTCTTCATCGGCATTTCCAGCGAGATGGATCCGGTGGAGATGCGGACGCTGATCGACGACCAGATAAAATTCCGCCTGGAAAGCATCAACGGCGTCGCCTCCATGACCCTGTCCGGCGGCCGCGAGCGGGAGATTTCCGTCGATATCGACCCCTACCGCCTGCGGGCCATGGGCGTTTCCCTGGACCGGGTGATGACCGTGCTGCAACGGGCCAATATCAACCGCCCGGCCGGCTACGTCGACAGCGGCAACCACGAGATAACCATCCGCGCTCCGGGGGAATTCGAGACGGTGGAAGAGGTGCGGGACACGGTGATTTTCATGGTGGACGGCGCGCCGGTCCGCATCGGCGACATCGCCACCGTCACCGACGGCATGAACCGCATCCGCCGCATCTCCCGCATCGACGGTCAGGACGGCATCCGCGCCGCCATCATGAAACAGTCCGGCTCCAATACGGTGGAAGTGGCGGCCAAGGTGGTGGAGGAACTGGACCGCTTGCGGGAGGAATATACCAACCTCAACATCAAGATCATCGTCAACTCCGCCGATTACATCAACAACTCCATCGACAACGTCTCCTCCTCGGCCATCCTCGGCGGCCTGCTGGCCATCGTTATCGTCCTCGTGTTTCTTCGCAACGTGCTTTCCACCCTGGTCATCGCCGTCTCCATCCCGGTATCGATCATCGCTACCTTCGCCGTCCTCTACCTGGACGGCCTCACCCTCAACCTGATGACCCTGGGCGGCCTCGCCCTCGGCGTCGGCATGCTGGTGGATAACTCCATCGTGGTCCTGGAAAATATTTACCGGATCCGCGAGGAGGAGGGACTCTCACCGGAAGCGTCGGCGGAAAAGGGGACGGGCGAGGTGGTGTCCTCCATCATCGCCAGCACCCTCACCACCCTGGTGGTGTTTTTGCCTCTTACCTTTATCGAGGGGATGGCCGGCCTGATGTTTCGGGAATTCGCGGTTGTGGTGGCGTTTTCCCTGATCTGCTCCCTGGCGGCGGCCATCTTTCTCGTGCCCATGCTGGCGACGAGGATGATGCGTTTGCAAAGGGACGGCGAGGCGACCGGCTGGATCAAGCGGCTGTTCGATATCAGCGAAAGAGGGTTCCGGGCCATGGAAAGCGAGTACCGCGGCCTGATCACCTGGTGCCTCGACAACCGCTGGTCCACCCTGGCCGCCACGCTGGTCCTTCTGATCGGTTCCCTGGCGCTGGTTACCAAGATCGACAGCGAACAAATGCCCAAGACGGATGAAGGCAACCTGATCATCGAGGCGGAAATGGATACCGGCGTCCGCCTCGATCTGATGAGCGAGCGCACCCGTATCCTGGAGCGGATGGTGGTGGCGAACGTGCCGGAACTGCGGGCTCTCATCGCCACCATCGGCGGCAGCAGCTGGCGGGGAGTATCGACCCACGAAGCCTCCCTGAACGTGCGCATGGGCACCCGGGGCCAACGCCGCCGGGCCGGTATGCGCACCACAGAACAGGTCGCCGGTGATCTCCGGGCCCTCCTATCAGACATCCCCGGCATGGAAATCCGCGTCCGCGAAGGCCGGAGCTTCGGCCGGGCCGGCATGGGTAGCTCCAGCGAGCCGGTGGAGGTGGAAATCCGCGGCTATAATATGGACCTGGCCGAGGACGTGGCCCACCAGGCGCTGGTGATCATGAAAGGCATCCACGGCGTCGCCGACGCCCGCATCACCCGCGAGGGCCGGGTGCCCGAGGCGCAACTGATCATCGACCGGCAGAAGGCGGCCGACCTCGGGTTGTGGATGGAGGATATCTCCACCTTCCTGGAGATCTGCATGGCAGGCAAGGAGGCGGCGCAATTTCGCATCGACGGCAAGGAACATCCGATCATGGTCCGTCTCCGCGACAGCGAGAAAATGACGGTGGATGAGCTGCTCGGCCTGTCTATCGCCAACGCCGACGGCAACCAGGTGTCTCTCCGCAACGTGGTGAACGTGGTCTACGACCGCGGTCCCACGGTGATCGATCGGAAAAACCAGCAGCGGATCACGGTGCTCAAGGGAGCGCTTACCGGCCAGCGGGCCTTGGGATCGGTGATGGAGGATCTCAAGGCGGAACTTCGCGCCATCCCGCTGCCGTCCGGCTTTTCCCTGGACTACGGCACCGAGTACCAGGACCAACAGGACATGATGTACGATCTCACCTTTGGCGTGATCCTGGCGCTGGTTCTGGTGTATATGGTCATGGCCTGCCAGTTCGAATCGCTCCGGGATCCGTTCGTCGTGATGTTCTCGGTTCCGCTTGCCGCCATCGGCGTCACCATCATCCTGTTCCTCACCGGCACCACCATCAACATGCAGTCGATGATCGGCTGCATCATGCTGGGCGGGGTGGTGGTGAACAACGCCATCATTCTGGTGGACTACGCCAACCTGCTCCGCCGCCGCGACGGCTACAGCGTCCGCACCGCCCTGGAAGAGGCGGGGCGGCGCCGGCTGCGGCCCATCCTCATGACCGCCCTGACCACCATCATCGGGCTCATCCCCCTGGCCATGGGATGGGGCGACGGCGGCGAAGCCCAGGCGCCCATGGCCCGGGTGGTGGTGGGCGGCCTCCTCACCTCGACCTTCATCACCCTGCTGGTGGTGCCGGTGGTGTATTCCCTTTTGGAAACCAAACGGGAACGCCTCGGCCAGACCAGCAAGCGGGTGCCGGCGATGGACGTCCCGGGCGAAGCGCCGTCCTGACTCCATGGCCCCTACCGCCGGCGCCGCCTGGTTGCTACCGAAAATGGACCCGGGAAGAGCAGCGGGTCACGCCACGGACGAACCGGTCAGAAAAACAGAACGTTGAAATGATCGACAAACGCCGCCACCTGTTCGTCCAGAAACAGGGCGGCCACGGCTCCCACCACCAGGAAAGGGCCGAACGGCAGGACTGAATCGCCGGTCCGCCACCGGTTGAGAAGGGAGGCCGGCCAGCGCCGTCCGCCGCTCTCGCCCGATCGCATCTTCCCCACCGTTCCCACCACGGACGCCAGCACCGAACCCACCAAAAACGAGACGATCACCGCCGGCCAGCCGAGGAAGGCCCCGAACAGGGCCATGAGTTTGACATCCCCCAATCCCAGTGCCGAATCCACGTCCGGGTCCTCCTCCCGAGCCGCCGCGATCTGTTTGCGGAAGGCCAGGGTGCCGGCGTAGTGGATAAACAGGGACAGCGCCAGACCGGCCGCCAGACCGGTCACCGCCACCGCCAAACTCCATTTCCACGGCGGCGCGTCATCCAGAATCTGGAACAGCACGGGATGGCGGGCGTAGAACCGCGCCTCGTCGTCGGCCTGGTGCAGCGCCGGCACCGCTACCGCCGCCACCAGGGCGATGCCGATGCCGACCAGGCTGATCTCGTCCAGGATGATGCGGTAGTCGAGGTCCACGAGAAATGTCACCACCATGGCGGACAGGAACGCCAGTTCCAGCAGCCCGATCCACACGTCCGGATAAAAACCGTAATCCACCCCCGCCAGCCGCCATCCTTCCAGCGCCCACACCACACCGGTAGCGAGTTCCACCAGGGGATAGCGCACCGGGATCGCCGCCCGGCAGGAACGGCAGCGGCCGCCCAGCACCAGCCAGCCGAACAGCGGGACGTTGTCGTACACGGCGATGCGGTGGCCGCAGGCGGGACAGGAACTCGGCGGCCGGAGAATGCTTCGCCCGAGGGGAATACGGGCGGCGACCACGTTCAGAAACGATCCCATCGCCAGGCCGAAAACAAACAGGATGCCGGCATAGAGCAGGCGCAGAACGGTGAGGTTGTCCATATCGTGCACGATGGTTTTCTCCAGAGACGCCGGTTATCGGATCATACCGGATCCGCCCGTTTTCACCACGATTTTCACCATCGCCCGGGATCTTTGAAAGAGCGCCGGTCCGGCGGTGCAATTGATGTGGTCGTCCGCCAGCGCCTCGGGAACCCGCAGTGGATACGAAAAATCCGGCGCAGGCGGAACGGCGGAACGGACGGCACGCTACGGCCCGAAGACGGGACGCTGGCGTCCGCCGGCAGAACGTCGGGCGACCGGCACCGGACCCGAAGGGGAGCCGTCCGATCCGAACCCAACCAAACGTGGCACAACGCAATGGCGGGCGTCGCCGGGCAGGCGGGGCGCCAGTCCGTGGGATGGAATCCTGTCAGAGGGAGGAAAGCGGAAACCGGCGGCGGACAACCGTTGGGTGTGGGCCGCCGGCGCCAGCCGCCGGGCGGGCGCATTCTGCCACAGGAGAAGGTGTTTCATCACCCGGAACGACGTGGTCAGCAGACGGCGTCGAGACGGTTTTGCAACATCCTCTCCCTTCGGCGACGCGGGAAACCGTGCGCTGTCGTGCAGGCCGGCGCCCGCCCGGGCGGTCCCGCGGGCATACTGCCTTCGGGCCGGCGTGGACTGCCGCCTCGTGTTTCCGGGAAAAGGACATGACCTACAAAAAACGATTGCGCCTGTTTTTTCTGGCCGCATTCCTCGCCTGGCTGCCTCCTCCGGATCGCACCTGGGCCGGGGATACATCGCCCCCCGAGGAGTATTCCCGGTCCGGCGGCGGCGAGCCGCTGAAAATCCGTCTGGCACCGGCCCAGTTGCCGGCGCCGGCGTTACCGAAATCCCTCACCGCGCTTGAGCGGGCGGTGGGTGAGGATTTTCTGGTGATGCAGCGGGACAACTATCTCGTGGTGGGCGATCTCGGCGAGGACGAATACGAGTATCTGGTGGACGGTGTCCTGGACTATTGCAGCCAGGCCCTAATCCGGACCTTTTTCGATAAGGGGCCGGTGACCGACAAGCTGGTGAACATCTTCGTCTTTCGTGATTACGACAGCTACGAACAGGGTCTGCGACGATTTTTGGGGATGGACCCCATCAGTCCCTACGGCCACTACGGCCATTCGCAGAAGTATATCGTCGTCAACTACGAGACCGGCCCCGGCACCATGGTGCACGAGCTGACCCATGCCCTGATGTCGGAGGACTTCCCGCAGGCGCCGATCTGGCTGGCGGAAGGCATGGCCAGCCTGTATGAGCATTGCCGGGCCGAGGGCGATCTCCTCAAGGGTGACGACAACTGGCGCCTGCCGGAACTCAAGACCGCCCTGGAGCGGGGTGACCTGACGCCGCTGCCGCTTCTCCTGGCCATGACGCCGCCGGTGTTCCGGGGCGCACGGGAAAGCCTGAACTACGCCCAATCCCGGTATTTCTGCAAATACCTGGAGGAACTGGGCCTTCTGTCCACTGTGTATAAGGATTTCCGCGATCGCTTCAACCAGGATCCCACTGGGGCGCGGTTCATTTCCAAAGCCTTCGGCAAGCCGCTGGAATCGGTGGAAGCCTCGTGGAAACGCTGGATAACCTTCCAGTACTGGCGGGAATGAGCCATCCGTATCGGATCAACGAAAAAAAGAAGGGACGACCGCACCGGGCGGCCGTCCCTTCGTGTTTTCCGGGAGCATCATTTCATTGTTTGTCCGAAACAAAATTTCGGTACTGATAAGTAGGCACCCATAGGAATGGGAGCGAGCGATAAATCCGCCCCGGACAGTACGCTCGGATATTAATCGTTGACCCGTTCCACGAAGTCGCCGGTGCGGGTATCGATTTTAATGCGGTCGCCGACCTTCATAAACAGGGGCACCTTGACGTTGAAACCGGTGGACACCTTGGCGTTCTTGAAGATGTTGGTGCGGGAATCGCCCTTGACGCCGGGTTCCGCTTCGACGATCTCCAGCACCACCGACGTCGGGAGTTCGATGGAGACGATCTTGCCTTCGATGAGCGTGCCCTTGACCACCGCGTTTTCCGGCAGGTAGTTGATGTCGGTGCCGACCACGTCGCTGGGGACGGGGATCTGGTCGTAGGTCTCGGAGTCCATGAAGAGATAGGCGTCCGGTTCGGGGGAGAGGTACGCG
>JAJBSZ010000257.1 GCA_020861125.1 Planctomycetota bacterium
CTCAAGATGATCGGCGATGTCCAGATTGTTTCGATCGGCGAAGGGAATATGGGTGTTGCCCTCGATACCGATCTCGGGAAGCAACACCAGGGTGGCGTCGCCGCCGTGGCGGTTGACCGTTTCCACGAACTGTCGGGCCCGCGTGCTGGCCATGCGCCAGACGTCGGCATTGAAAATCTCGCTTGGTTCGGTGGCGATATTGTCGCCGTAAATAATGAGGATGGGCATTTTGGTGAGTTCGAGGAACCGTTCCAGCGGCACCATCCGCGGCTCCATGGCCGCCTCCACCCCTTCCGCCTTCCAGGGTATGTCGGCCGGCCGTTCCCCCTCGGGGAAGGCCATCGCGCCGGGTTCGTAGGCCACGATCGCCTTGACCAGATCAGGGGCGGACATGACGGTTTCCCAACCGTACTGGCCGCTGTTGGAATGGGTGACCAGGATGGCGGGACCGGTCATGGAAAACAGTTTGGCCATGGTCCGGCCCATCCACTCCCGGTATTCCGGCGTCCGTGGTTCCTCGCCGGTGTCGGGGGTTTGCTGGCGGAAGAACTGATCGAGGGAAGTGGGATCGGTGGGCAGCTGGATATTCGGGAAAAATTCCGGCGCCTTCGGGGGCACCCAATAGCCGAGGCGGAAGGCGTCGAAGGCGGCACTTTCCCTCAGGACAGTCGGAACCACCGGAGCATTGTGCAGGGTCGCTTCGGTGCGGCCAGCGCGGCCGCGGCGAGGCTGATCGATAATGTACACCGGCCAATCGCGCCGGGTCATGATCGCCTGAAACCCTTCTCGGCCGTCGGGGGTAGATTCGTAGGTTTTGCCCGACTGGCCGATACCGTGCCACAGGATCCAGGGATACTGGCGTGAATTCCAGGGAATATAGTATTGAGCATAGCCGTGATCGCCATGGAATGTCTCGCCGTCCGGTCTGGTGGATACCGTGCCGCCGAAAAACAAAGCTCCCATGGTCCTGAGCGTAATGGGCATGCCAATCGCGCCACCCTCGCCAGCCATGGCCGTTCCGGATATGCTCCCAATAAGCAAAAAACCCAATATAATCCAGAATCCCGCGTTGGTTTGTATCCGCATACTTACTCTCCTTGTGGTAACGGACGGCAAGGTAACCGAGCGTCTTCAGGAGGAGGAGTTTACGCTGTAGCCGATGCCAATGGAAGACCCGATCCTCTTTACTTTTTGCCCATTTCTCTCTAATAAAGTGAAAATGGCCAAATCGCACCTCTACGAAAAAAAGGCGGTCCAGAACGGCAGGAGGCATGACCCATGTTTTCCATGAAAAGAGGGAAAAAGCATCTTGCGCAAATATTGACCAAACGGATGCCGGCGCCCGGCAATTATCCCACTCCCATTTCCGGGATTATGATGCATCGGCGGGACGAGGCATCACTGCCGGAGAATTGCCTGTACCTACCGCGTATTATCTATATTGTGCAGGGCTCCAAACGCTCGGTGGTAGGCGGTACGGTGTATCGCTACTATGAGGACAATCTCCTTATCGCAGCCGTACACTTGCCCAATACCAGCCGCATAGTTGACGCTTCTCCCCGGCGTCCGTGCCTATCGCTTACCCTGGATCTCGACCCAGTTCTCATCACGAAGCTGGTGATGGAAATACCGGCGCCCTCATCCGGCAGCGAGGACAGTCCCGCTGGCATCGTTCTCCAGCCACTGCAGCCGGAGGTGCTGGACGCATTCATCCGGCTGGTAACCCTATTGGACGAGCCAGCCGATATCCCGCTGCTGGCTCCGCTCGTCTCCGAGGAAATCCATTACCGCATCCTCACCCGTCCGGGTGGCGATGCAATCAGGCAGTATTACACCTACGGTTCGCAAAAACACCAGATTGCGCGGGCCATCGCCTGGATGCGGGAGAATTTCAGGGAACGGCTGACGGTGGAGGACATGGCGGCTCAGGTCCATATGGCCGCGTCCACCTTTTTCCGGCATTTCAAGGTGACAACCAGCGTCAGTCCGCTGCAGTTCCAGAAGCGGCTTCGATTGCACGAGGCCCAGCGCCTCATGCTGACCGAAACCATGGACGCCGCCAGCGCCAGCGCCGCGGTGGGGTATGAAAGTGTCACCCAATTTACCCGGGAGTACAAAAGGTTGTTCGGCAATCCGCCACGGCGGGATATCACTCGCTGGCAGTCAGAACGGACCCGAGCGCCGGCACTCCTGCCGGGAGAATAACGGAATAATGGTTGCCGTGGTCACACGGGTGAAGGGAGGCAGTGTCCGGCGGAGCCAAAACGAATTTCTGGTGGTCGGTGCGGAAGGGCTTTGGCGGAGTACTGGGGTGCGGGTGAGGTTGCGCCTCGATCACCGGAAAACCGTTTCGTGTTTTGTTTGAACCGATACGGGCCTTCCGTCTTGCGACCGTCGAAAATACCCAAGCCGGCCCTGGCGTTCAGGGCCGGCAGAAGGCAAGAGACTCCGCTGCCGCGCCGGTTTGGGCATGCGCGGCGGCGATGATGCGTTGGGATGGTGTGGCACCGGATCAGGAAACGCGGATAATGTAATTTTCCTTGCGCGGGGCGGGCTTGCCCGGCGCGGCGGCGGGATAGCCGACGGACAGGGCACCGACGCCCTTGAGGGATTCCGGCAGCTTCCAGGCCCGCAGCAATTCCTGGACCTCGGATGATTCAAACATCTGCTGTTCCCGGTTGATCAAGCAGGTGGCCAAGCCCACGGCCTTGGCGGCGATACCCATGGTGGTGAGAACGGCGGCACCGTCCAGCAGCCAGGTGGGTTTTTCCGGATCGGCAAACACCAGGATGATGGTGGGCGCACCATAATACGGATCGCTCTCCACCCCCATGATCTTCGCGTTCATCCGGGACAGGCGGGCAATAAGTTCCTTGTCCTGCACCACCACAATGGTGGCGGCTTGGGCGCCCTTGCCGCTTGGCGACCAGGTTCCGGCCTCGAGAACGGCCTGCAATTCCCCGTCGGCGACCTGTTTGTCGGCGAAGCGACGGTGGCTGCGACGGCTGGCGATGGCCTCGAGAATGGCGTTGCCCATACGGTACTCCTTTCCGGTCTTCCCTCCAGGCGGCCGTGCTTTCACCCTGGCATTCCCGGCCGCAGTGTCTTCTCGTTCAGCGCCCACGCGCAGTGTGCGGGGCGGTAATTCGTCACTTCGGTCCCATACCATTGCTCCAGTACCGAATTCATAGAACTACGTTAGGCAATCCCCTCCCCGGCCGAATGTGGTCCCGGTGCGGTACGACCGCCAAAGCAGACGGCTAAGGACGGCCGTTTTCATCCCGCTGGCGGCGGCGTTCTCCGAAAAAATCACTGAGGATTCGCCCGCACGGCTCGGCAAGCACACCCGACACCACGTCCACGGTGTGGTTGAGCCGCTCGCAGGCCAGGACGTCCAGGACGGATCCGCATGCGCCCGCCTTGGGATCGTGGGCGCCGAACACCAGCCGGCTCATCCGCGCCAGCACCAGCGCTCCGGCGCACATGGCGCATGGTTCGAGGGTAACGTACATGGTGCAGTCGTCCAGCCGCCAGCTGCCGAGGGCCGAGGCGGCCTGGGTGATGGCCAGGATCTCGGCGTGGGCGGTGGGATCCTGGAGCATCTCCCGCTGGTTGTGGGCGCGGCCGACGATCCGGTCGTGGTGAAACACCACCGCCCCCACCGGCACCTCCCCCGACTCCGCCGCGTCGGCGGCGGCGCGGAGGGCCAGGGTCATGCGTTTTACATCCACTTCATCGTACATGCGGTACGGTTCCTTTATCGGGAATTCGGAAGACCAGAAGGTCAGCGGCGGGATCGGGGGGCGACGCCACCCGGAAGCTGCCGCAGCACCAGGTCCGGCAACGCCCGGCGGGAACGGCCCGGCTTGCCACGGACGGGACTGCCGCCAACCAGGCTGGCGGCCCGGGCGTGGCGGAGATGGGTGATGGCCATGGCCAGGGCATCCGCCTCGTGATCGGTGGCGGGCAGATCCGGCAGGCCGAGGACCGCCCGCACCATCTGCCGCACCTGCTCCTTGTCGGCCCGGCCGCTGCCGGCGACGGCCCGTTTTACCAAGGCCGGCTCGTAGCCGCAGACCTCCAGGCCGCTTTCGGCGGCGGCGAGCACGGCAACCCCCCGGCCTTCGCCGATAGCGATGGCGGTTTTGGGGTTGGCGCCGGTGAATACCGTCTCCACAGCGGCGGCGGCGGGCCGGTGGCGTTCGATGACCTCGCGCAAACCGCGGTAAATGGTCACCAACCGGAGAGCGACCGGACCATCACCCGCCGAGATGCAACCGCCGGCCAGTCGGAGGATCGCCGCGCCGCGCTGCGCCACCACCCCGAACCCGACGTTGCGGGTGCCCGGATCGATACCGAGGATGCACACCGGATGGTCCATGCCGCTCCCGTTACGGCGGGCGGGAGGAAAATCCTTGGCGAACCGGCGTCGGGCTGCTATATTGCCCCGGATCCCGGTTATCGCGCGTTCCCGCCTGTTGACGCCGTCAAAGCAAACGGTATGGTATACGGGTCCGGTTGTCAAGGCCGGAGCCCACGAACGGGATTTCCCGGCCGGCCGTCGCCGGCCGACCGCCGCAATGCTACCACGAGAGGAGTCAAGACCATGGCCAAGGCCGCAAGCAAGAAACCCGCAGGAGCAGGCAGGACGAAGAAAACGGCCGGCCGGCCCATCAACAGCGCCGTCGACAACCTCCGCCGCGACGGCAGCGCCATGATCACCGACCGCCTGCACATGATCCCCGCCTGGGGCCTGATGTGCGCCAGCGGCGTGCTGAAAAACTTCCGTGCCCGGTCGAAGCCGGTGGTCACCATCGTCAATTCCTTCTCCACACAGGCGCCCGGCCACGCCCACCTGCGGGAGGTGGAAGAAACGGTGAGAAAAGAGCTTATCCGCCTCGGCTTCACGGTCTGGACCACCAACGTCGGCGGCGTCGTCTGCGACGGTATCGCCATGGGTCATCCCGGCATGAAGTATTCCCTGGCGTCGCGGGAACTGATCACCGATCAGATTGAGACCATCCTCGCCGCCCATCCCTGCGACGGCTGGATCGGCATCGGCAACTGCGACAAGATTGTCCCCGCCATGTACAACGCCATGGCCCGGATGAACATCCCGGCGGTGTACGTGGGCGGCGGCGCCATGCTTGCCAGCCCCGAAAACACCGACCTCATCTCCATTTTCGAGGCGGTGGGCCAGCACGCGGCCGGCAAGCTGACGCGCCCGGGCCTGGAGCGCATGGCCGAGACCGCCTGCCCCGGCTGCGGATCCTGCGCCGGCATGTTCACCGCCAATTCCATGAACTGTCTGGGCGAAGTGATCGGCATGGCTCTCCCTGGCAACGGCACCGTCACCGCCGAAGTCTGGACCGACCGGAACAAGACCGCCCGCAAGATCAACCCCAAGCGCCTGGCTCTGGCCCGGGACACGGCGCGCGCCCTCAAGCGCTGCATCGAACAGAACATCCGCCCGCTGGACATCATCACCCGCGCCGCCATCGACAACGCCTTCATCTGCGACATGGCCATGGGCGGTTCCACCAACACGATTCTCCACACCCTGGCCCTGGCCCATGAGGCCGGCCTCGACTACGATCTCAAGCGCATCAGCGCCATCTCCAAGCGCACGCCCTGTATCTGCAAGGTGTCTCCCTCCCGCCCCGAGGTCCACATCGAGGATATCGACCGGGTCGGCGGCATCAAGACCATCCTCAAGGAGATCGCCACCCAGACCAAGGCCGGCCTGAAGCTGGACGCGCCCACCGTCGCCGGTACCCTGAATGATTCGGTGGCGACCGCACCGGCGCCGGACGGCCAGGTGGTGCGGCGGGCGGCGGATCCCTTCACCCGTGATGGCGGCCTGTGCGTCCTGTTCGGAAACCTCGCCCCCCGGGGCGCGGTGGTGAAAACAGTGGGTGTGGCTCCCGACATGCGGAAGTTCACCGGTCTCGCCCGGGTGTTCGAGTCCGAAGAAGCCGCTCGGGACGGCATCCTCGAAGGCCGGGTCAAGGACGGCGACGTGGTGGTCATCCGTTACGAAGGTCCCAAGGGTGGCCCCGGCATGCAGGAGATGCTTTCGCCCACCGCGGCCATTCAGGGCGCCGGCATTCGGGCCGCCCTTATTACCGATGGCCGCTTCAGCGGCGGCACGCGGGGATTGTGCATCGGCCACGTCTCGCCCGAGGCCGCCGCCGGCGGGCCGCTGGCGGTTGTCCGGGACGGCGAGAAGATCTATATCGACGCCGATAAGTGTGTGGTCCAACTCATGGTGCCGGATGACGAGATCGAACGTCGCCTCCAGGCCCTGCCGCCCTTTGTCAGCAAGGTGAAACACGGCTGGCTGGCCCGCTATTCCGCCTTCGTCACCTCGGCGGATCAGGGCGGCGCCTTCAGCATTTAATACCAATTTACCCGTAACGGATGGGCGGCGCGCCGGGGGTATGGCCGGACGTGCGCGGCCCAGCGATAAAGGAACCGTATGAACGTTCTGATTGTGGGCTCTGGCGGCCGAGAGCACGCCCTGGCCTGGAAATTGGCGCAGAGCCCCCGGATTGGGAAGCTGTACGTCGCGCCCGGCAATTCCGGCTGCGCCGAGGTGGCGGAATGCGTCGACATCGACGTCGGCAACCTGCGCGGGCTGGTGCGCTGGGCCCGGGAGCACGACATCGGCCTGGTGGTGCCGGGGTCGGAAACCTACTACGTTGACGGCATCGTCGACGCCTTCAAGGAGGCGGGCATTCCCATCTTCGGGCCGAGCCGGGCAGCGGCGGAACTGGAGGGTTCGAAGTCTTTCGCCAAGGGCCTGATGCGCCGCCACGGCATCCCCACCGCCGACTACGCCGAATTCGAACAGTACGAACCGGCCATGCGCTACCTGGATTCCCGGAGCGAGGGGCCGGTGGTGGTCAAGGCGGACGGGCTCTGCGCCGGTAAGGGCGTGGTAGTTTGCCAGACCCTGGATGAAGCGCGGAAGGCGGTCACCGCCATCATGGCAGACCGGGAATTTGGCGATGCCGGCTCCCGGGTGATCATCGAGGAACTGCTGCGCGGCCAGGAGGTCACCGTCCTCGCCCTCACCGACGGCAAAACCATCGCTCCGCTGGCTTCGTCCCAGGATCACAAGGCGGCCCACGACGGCGATACCGGCCCCAACACCGGCGGCATGGGCGCCTACTCCCCCGCGCCCATCCTTACCGACGAGCTGATGGACGAGGTGGTGGAGCGGATTCTGGTGCCCACCGTCCACGCCATGAACGAGGAAGGCCGGCGGTTCCGCGGTCTGCTGTATGCCGGGCTGATGATCACCGGCGGCGGGCCCAAGGTGTTGGAGTTCAACGTCCGTTTTGGCGACCCGGAAACCCAGCCAGTCCTGATGCGGCTGCGGTCGGATCTCCTGGACCTCCTCGAAGCCACGGTCAAGGGCAAGCTGGCGGATCAAACGATCGAATGGTCGGACGATCCGGCGGTGTGCGTGGTCCTGGCCTCCGGCGGCTATCCCGGCCCCTACGAAAAAGGCAAGGTGGTTACCGGGCTGGAGAAGGCGGCTGCGCGGCCGGACACGGTGGTGTTCCACGCCGGCGCCCGGCGAAACCACCAGGGTCAGGTGCTGACCGATGGCGGCCGGGTTTTCGGCGTCACCGCCAGCGGACCGGATATCGCCACCGCCATCGACCGGGCTTACCGGGCGGTCGGGGATATCGCCTTCGAGGGATGCCAGTACCGCCAGGACATTGGAAAGAAAGCCCTGTGAGCAGCTTTTTTTTCGCCTATCTCTCCCGCATGCGGTTGATCCGCCGCTGGAGTTTGATGCGTTCCAATGACCCGGAGAACATCCAGGAGCACTCCTACCGGGTGGCGGTGCTGGCCCATGCCCTGGCGAGCATCGGCCGAATCGAACTGGGAAAAACCACCGATCCGGAGCGGGCGGCGTTCCTGGCCCTGTTTCACGACGCTGGCGAAGTGATCACCGGCGATATGCCCACGCCGGTAAAATATTACGACGAAACCATCCGCGAGGCCTACCGGGGGATTGAGGCGGCGGCTAACCGGCGCTTGCTCTCCTTCCTCCCCGAGGCCTACCGGAGTGTTTACCAACCGGCCCTGTTTCCGGAAGCCGGTGAGGAACCGACTTGGACCTACGTACGCGCCGCCGACAAACTTTGCGCCTGGATCAAGTGCGTCGAGGAACGGCGGGGTGGCAACCGCGAGTTTCTGGCGGCGGAGAACAGCCTACGCCGGAGCCTTGACCACCTCGGCCTGGAAGAGGTGGCGATCTTTCTGCGCGAATTTTCCCCCGGCTACGGGTTGTCCTTGGATGAACTCAGCCGTGCCGACGCCGGCCCGGACCCAGAGGACGACGGACGGAGCGGAGCGGCCGCCCTCTCCCCCAGCTCAGGAAAGTAGTGTATTGCATGAAGAAACTTGTTATACTACCGCTTGACGTCTGTGCCGAACGGATCCTGGTGGCTCTGGAGGACGACGTCATCGCCTCGGTAACGTTCGAGGGCGGCTGCGACGGCAACGGCAAGGCTCTGGGCAGTTTGCTGGCCGGGATGCCCGTCCGCGAGGCAATCGCTCGGCTTCAGGGGATTGACTGCGGCGGCCGGGGTACCTCGTGCGCCGATCAGTTGGCGCGGGGCCTGAGGGAAGAGATGGGCCCTAACGGGGCCTGAGGCGGAACCAGAATATCCTCAGTATGGTGGACCGAATGAAGGATAAAAAGCTGAAACATCGACACAATCGGAATTCTCGTGGCTTTGACGCTCATTGCCTGCGCGCCGCCCCGGATCACGGCGGCTACGACCGGAGAGGGGACCGGGCCTGGCGCATCGGTTCCATGGGTGGGAGCCGCAACCCGTGCGAACCGCACTTCCGCGTTACCGCACGTATCGCCGCCCTGCCCGGCAAGCATCTCCGTCGCGTTCCCGCACCGGGTAAGGCCGCCCACGGCAAGCATGCGTAAGACCGCGTTCGTGCCGAATACCAGGCCGTTTCGATCCCGACGCCCGAACTGAGGGTGGGTTAACCGGCTCCGCCCGGATCGAGCGGTAGCAAGGAGATATATGGCAAAGGAAACTGTGCTGGTCACCGGCTGCGCCGGATTTATTGGCGGCCACATGGTCCGGCGGTTGCTGGCGGACGGCTACGCGGTGGCCGGCGTTGACGATTTTTCCACCGGAAGCCGCGACAACGTTGCTACCTTTGCCCAGGACATCCGGTTTACCGAAGGCAGCGTCAGCGATCCGGCTGTGGCGGCGGAGGCGGTGCGGGGCGTCGACCGGGTAATCCACCTCGCTTCCGTACCGTCGGTACCGCGTTCGGTCGACGCGCCGCGGGAAAGCGCCGAAGCGTCGATCCTCGGTACCGTCACCCTCATGGATGCCGCCCGCCGCGCCGGGGTGCACCGGGTGGTCCAAGCATCGTCCAGTTCCGTCTACGGCGACAGTGACCTGTTCCCCCGTGAGGAATCGCAACCCACCTCGCCCATGTCCCCCTACGCCGCCGCCAAACTCACCCAGGAGGTCTACGGCCAGGTGTTTTCAAAATGCTACGGCCTGGACACGGCGTCCCTGCGG
>JAJBSZ010000359.1:0-2221 GCA_020861125.1 Planctomycetota bacterium
TTCTCCAGGAAAAACGGCAGATCATCCGGAAAAGCGGCCTCTTGGATTTCTGCGATGTCGACGTCGGCTTCCGCGATGTCGGCGGCATGGACAACCTGAAGGACTGGCTGATCAAGCGGCGGCTCGCCTTTACCGACAAGGCAACGTCCTATGGGCTGCCGCCGCCGGGCGGGGTGCTGCTCCTGGGCGTCCAGGGCTGCGGCAAAAGCCTGTGCGCCAAAGCCGTCTCCGCCCTGTGGCGGCTCCCGCTGCTGCGGCTGGATGTCGGGCGGATTTTCAATTCCCTGGTGGGCGGGTCGGAAGAAAACATCCGCCAGGCCATCCGCACCGCCGAGGGCATCGCACCCTGTGTCCTCTGGGTCGATGAAATCGACAAAGCCTTCGGCGGCGTGTCGGGCAATTCCACCGACAGCGGGACCTCCCAGAGGGTGTTGGGGACCTTCCTCACCTGGCTGGCGGAAAAGCAGTCCACGGTATTCGTCGCCGCCACCGCCAACAATGTCGCCAGCCTGCCGCCGGAACTGCTGCGCAAGGGGCGTTTTGACGAGATTTTTTTTGTCGATCTGCCCGACAGCCAGGAGCGGCAGGTGATCTTGACCATCCACCTCCGCCGCCGCGGGCGCGATCCCGACGCTTTCGATCTGCCGCAACTGGCCGAGGCGGCCCGGGGGTTCAGCGGAGCGGAACTGGAGCAGGCGCTGGTGTCCGGCATGTTCGACGCGTTTTACGAAAACGGCCGCGACGTCACCACCGCCGACATTCTCAAGGCTGTACAGGAAACCGTCCCCCTGTCGCAAACCATGGAGGAGGAGATCGGCTGGTTGCGGGACTGGTGCCGTACCCGGACCAGACCCGCCACCGTGCCCACCGGACCGGAAACGGCGGCGGCCTCCCGCCTGGCGGACTTGCCCTACGTGGAAGGAGAACTGCTATGAGCGTGGTCATCGTCACCGTACTTTCCCTGCCCGCCGCCTCGGCGGTCATGTCCGGCTTCATCACCGCCGCCGCCGTGGCAGCGGCCAAGAGCATGGGCCTGGAACTGACGGACAACGCCGACGCCACCACCACCACCTGCGTCGACCTCTGCATCGACAATCCGGACGAAGTGGCTTCCGGCATCAGCGCCGGAGGGGAGATGACGTTCACGGGCAACGGGGTCACGGTGGAGTTTTACCAAGATGAGGCCGGTCGGTCCGCCGTGCGGGTGCGGGGCAATGGCACCAAGGCGGAACTGCGCGCCATCGGGGAGACCATGGCCCAACGGGTGGTGCAGCAGTTCGCCTATCACCGCATCGTAAACGAGATGCGCCAGCGGAACATGAACATCGTCGAGGAGGAGGTGGAACAGGACGGCACGGTGCGGATGCTGGTTCGGGTTCATCATGGCTGATCGGTCGCACCGACGCGACGCTACGGAGGCACGACATGGAAACGCATGAACTGGAAATAGAAATCCGTCCCGACGGCACGGTGCGCACGCACGTGCGCGGCGTCAAGGGCCCGGCTTGCGAACAATACGCCGCGCTGGTCCAGTCCATTCTCGACGGCGAAAGCGTTATCGAGCGGACCGAGGAGTACTACGAACAGCCGACGGGCGTTACCATCGACCTCCGGGTGCGTGGATGAGCTGTCCCTCTTGCGGTTTCGAAAACCTGAAAAGCGCGGCCAGTTGCGGCCGCTGCGGCGCCAAATTGATCTGGGAAGGCCGTTTCCGCAAGCTGGACTTCCAGCCGCCGCGGGCGCCGAGGCGGCTCGGGGCTGGCTGGCAACGGCGTATCGACAGCTGGCTGACCCGGTTGGCGGGCGGGCGCCTGTCCGCTCTCGCCGTTTTCCGGCGAATTCCCCCCGATGCCTGGCTTCGCGGACTGGCCTCGGCGGTACCGGGTTTGGGTATTGTTCTTGGCGGTCAGGTGGCCGTCGGCCTGGCGTTCTTCGGCGTTTGGCTGGTGGTTTTCCTGCTGATGCTGGCATTGTATCCCGGCCTGTTTTTTGCCATCGCTCCGTCGCTCCTCGCCCTGATCCACGTTGGCAGCGTCACCCGGGCGATGCGGCCGCTGGAATTCTGCCGCACCACCTGGGAGTACCGCGTGTTCGCCCTGGCGGTGCTGGCGGCGGTACTGGTGGTGTATCTTGCGATCTTTTTGCCCATTGCCGAACGGACGGTGCTCCGGGAGATCGTCATCCGGCAGTATGTCCACTGACCACGGGAGCGGAGCTCGGA
>JAJBSZ010000359.1:2231-9420 GCA_020861125.1 Planctomycetota bacterium
ACCGGCCGGTGGTCCGCGACGCCCGCTACCACCTGGATCGGGCGCTGGCGTACGAGCTGGACGGCGAGCACGAGAAAGCCCTGAACGCCTATTCCGCCGCCCTCGGCGAAGATCCCTTGGCGCTGACGGCTTGGACCCGGCAGTTGTGGATGTTGGTGATGCTGGAGGAGACGGTGGAAGCGGTGGTGTGGGCGGATCGGGCGCTCCAGTCCTTTCCCAACGACCCGGATATCCTCGCCCTGAAAAGCCTGGCCCAGTACCGGAACGGCTTGGTGGAGCCGGCCCGGGCCCTGAACGATACCGCCCTCGCCGCCACCCGCGACTCGGCCCCCGTTTGGCTGGCCCGGGGGGAAATCCACCTCGGGTCCGACGTCAAATCCGCCCTGGCCTGTTTCAAGCGGGCGGAGGCGGCACCGGGGGAAAAGGGCCTGACGCAGCTCCGGGCCGGCGACATCCTGTTCCGCCGACGCCGGTTTGTCGAAGCGGTGGAGTATTACCGGGGTGCTACCCAGGCCTATCCCGACTCTTCGTGGGCCTGGTACGGCTTCGGCCGGGCGGAGCGGGCGGTCGGACGGGAAGACGTGGCGCTGGTGGCTTTGGACCGCGCCATCAGTCTGTCGCCGCGTACCGTTCGCTACCGGCAGGCACGGCAGGAAAAGGCGAATTGGTGGCGGCGCCTGAGAACATGGCTGGGGAGACGATGAACCAAGAAACCACGAGCCAAACCACGGACGACACCGGGGCGCGGGCCTGCCTGACCGACCTGGATGATCTGCTGGCGGCGGCCAAGGGCGCTGGCGCCAGCGACGTGCACCTCCTGGCCGGGATGCCTCCCATGATCCGGCTGCACGGGGATATCCGCAGTGTCAGCAGCCGGCCGCCGTTGACCCCGGCAACGCTGGAAAGCCTGGCCCGCAGCCTGCTCCGGCCGGAGCAGTACGACCGCTTCGAGCGGGATTGCGAGATTTCCGTCTCCCACTTCTCGGCCGCCAACGGCCGCTACCGGGTAACCCTCTACCACCGCCTCGGCGCCTGCGAGATGGCTATCCGCATCGTCCAGTCCAGCATCAGCGATCGGGAGAGCCTCGGCCTGCCGCCGGTGGTGGACGAGGTGATCCGCAATGCCGCCGGCCTGGTTCTGGTGACCGGTCCCACCGGTTCCGGCAAGACCACCACCCTCAACTATATGATCGACGCCATCAACAGTTCCAGCAACGGCAAGATCATCACGGTGGAGGATCCGGTAGAGTTTTCCCACGCCCACAAACGCTGCATCGTCACCCAGATCGAGGTCGGCACCGACACCCTGGGTTTTGCCCCATTCCTCCGCAGCATTCTCCGTCTTGACCCTGACGTCATCGTCATCGGCGAAATGCGGGATCAGGAAACCATCGCCACCGCCCTGACCGGCGCGGAGACCGGGCACCTGGTGTTGGGAACGCTGCATACTCCTTCCGCCATCGGCACCGCCGAGCGCATGATCAACGTATTTCCGGGAGAGGTACAAGCCCAGATCGCTATCCAGGCAGCGAGTACGCTGCTGGCGGTGTTTTCGCAACGGTTGATCCCCACGGTGGAAAAGACCCGGCGCGTCCTCGCCACGGAAGTACTTCTGGCCAACAGCGCCGTCCGCAATATCATCCGCGAGCGAACCTTCCACCGTCTGCGGGACGTCCTGCTGACCGGCGTGAAGCATGGCATGCACACCCTCGAGCGTAATCTGGCCGAACTCTACCGTTCCGGTATCATCACCCACGCCATGGCCTATGCCCATGCCAACAACGACAAGGACCTGGAAATGATGCTCAAGGACGAACCGACTTCCCGCCAGGCCGTTACCACCTGAACCCGACGCGGCAATGGACGTTCCCGAATTCGCTGCCACCTGACTTTTTCCTCGCCATCATCTTTGGGTGAGAGGGAGCCGCATGGGGGCATACGGCAGGACGGAAAACCCCAACTGCTCGTAGAGGGGCCGACCGGCTTCGGTGGCCATGAGGTCCAGAAATGCCAAACCCAGATCCCGCGCCTTGGTGACGGTGGCCTCGAGGACGCCAGGGTCCAGCGCTGGCTCAAAAACAAAGTCCGCCAGGGCCAGGGCCGTTGGCGGACTTTGAGAACAAGCATATGGTGGACGCTACTGGACTCGAACCAGTGACCCCTACAATGTGAGTGTAGTGCGCTACCGACTGCGCTAAGCGTCCTTTTCCTAGAAAAGCGAGTCTGCTATGGTAAGAAAAACGGCCCGCATTGCAAGGAGATTTTTCCGAAGTCAAGCTGATCTTCTGATATCTCGTTTTTCGGTCAATACAGCCGGAATGCCACCGCGCCATAGCGATCCAGCCGGAGGCGTTCGGCCTGATCCGGCAGGGCGACGTTGGCGGCGCGGGTGGACTTGTAGGGGCTGGCATGGAGGCGGCTGGTGAGGTCGGCCAGATGGATCGTCCGCTGTTCGCCCGTGCGGTTGAACAGCAACAGGCCGCTTTCCTTGCCGTCGAGGGTGGTTTTCTTCAGGGCGAGGACGCCGTCGTCGCCGGCGTCCAAGCGTTCCAGATGGTTGTCCTCGGCGAAGACCCGGTGGCCGCGTTTGAGGGAATTTACGGCGCGGATATAATCCGTCAGGTCGTAATTCGCGCCCTCGTAATCGTGGGGGTGGGTGTGGACCACATGCGGCTTCTTGGTGAAGCCGTATTCGAAGCCGAGGAGGATAAGGACGCCGGAGGAGATCAGGGCGGAAAAGAGGTAATGCTGCTTGATGCGATCGAGATCCCGGTGCCATTCGCTCGCCAGCCGCTCGGTGTCATGGGACTCGGGAAAGCAGATGGACGGAGCCTGGCCCTCGCCCATGCGCATCTGATCCAGGAACCAGTCCTGGCGATAATCCCACCACTTGCCGGAATTGAATACGTAGTCGTGGCCGCATTTGGCAAGTCCGATGGTCTGCTCGGTGGGACAGCCGAGGGACTCGGCGAAGAAACGGGATTCCGGGTATTTCCCTTTGCTCCGCTCGATCAGCATCCGCCAGAGATCGTTGGGAATCTGGTAGGCGGCATCACAGCGAAACCCGCGGACGCCGGAGGACAGGTACATTTCCACCACCGACCACCAGTATTCCCAAAGGGTGTTGCGGTCGGCGGAATGTTCGTTGTCGATTTCGTTCAGGTCGCCCCAGACCACGTAGCCGCCCGGCGCCGCGTCGTCCTTGGCCCCCGGGTTCTTGATGGAACCGTCCGGGTTCTGCTTGTACCAGTTGCGGTGATCCCGGGTCAGAGGATTGTCGTAGGCGGTGTGGTTGATGACGAGATCGATCATGACCTCGGCGCCCATCTCCCGGCATTCGCCGACGAACCGCTGGAGCCGATCCTTTTGCGCTTCGAAGGAATCGTAGGGAAAGAAGGCCGGGTTGAAATGGAAATAGTCGCGGATGGCGTAGAGGCTGCCCGACGCCCCGGTGAGGTGGATGGGGTTGATGAAGATCCAGTTAAACCCCATCTCCACCGCCCGCTCGACATGGGGGATCCAGTTGTCCACCACCCCCAAAAGCGGCGGGAAAATATTGTAAATAAACGGCGTGGCGGTTTGCGGCTGGGATTGCGGTGCCATTGCCTGTCTCCCCCTGAATGGTAGCGTCGGGTAAACCGACTACTATACCGATCCCGGGAACGGGCGCAAGGGGTCCGGCAACCGCCGCCGCCGGGCCGCTGCTTCAGGATGCGGCCTCAGCACCGGGGGCGAAGAGGCGTTCCTTGATGGCGCGGCCGGTGGGAGTGGCGGCTAGGCCGCCCTGGGCGGTTTCCCGGAGGGAGCCGGGCATGGCATCGCCAATTTCCCGCATGGCGGTGATTACCTCGTCCACCGGAATGACGCTTTCAACGCCGGCCAGGGCCATGTCGGCGGCGGTGATGGCGCACATCACGCCGCCGGCATTGCGGTTGATGCACGGTACCTCCACCAGGCCGGCCACCGGATCGCAGACCAGGCCCAACTGGTTTTGCAGCGCCAGGGCGCAGGCATGGCACACCATGTCCGGCGTGCCGCCCGCCATTTCCACCAGGGCGCCGGCGGCCATGGCGGCGGCGCTGCCGCATTCCGCCTGGCAACCGCCCTCGGCGCCGGAGATGCTGGCCTCGGCGGCGATCACCAGACCGATGGCGCCGGCGGTGATCAGGCCCATGACTGCCGCCTCCTGGCTGGCGCCCCGTTCCTCCATCATGGTGAGGACCGCCCCCGGCAGGATGCCGCAGGACCCGGCGGTGGGGGCGGCGACGATTTTTCCCATGGCGGCGTTACATTCGGCCACGGCCAGGGCGGTGGCGATAGCCCGGGCGCAGAAGGGACCGGCCAGCGCAGGACCCGAGGCGGCCCAATCGCCCATGCGCCGTCCGTCGCCGCCGGTCAGGCCGCTGATGGAACGCTCGCCAGGCGCGCTGCCGCTGGCCACCGCCCGGCGCATAACCTCCAGGCTTTCGACCATTGCCGCCATGATCGCCTCTTCGGTGGTCTCCATGCCGGCGGCCTGATCCCGCAGGACCAGTCGGGAAATGGTGACGCCGTCTTGCCGGGCGGCTTCAGCCAGAAGGGAGACGGAATGGTACTCCAGCATGGGCGCTCCTCGTTTAGTTGCATTCCCCGGGATCTGCTCCTAACCGGTCGACGGCCGGGAAATCCGACCGTGCCGTATTATTCCACCGAAACGTGGACGACGGAAATGATGTTCGGCAGCGCCCGCAGTTTTTCCAACAGGTCAGGTTCCACAACGCCATCGACCTCGATGGTCATTACCGCCGCGTAGCCTCGGGTGGGCCGGCTAAGGCGGAAATTTCCGATGTTGCTGCCGGAGTCGGCAAGGATGGCGGTGACGGCGGCGATGGTGCCGGGGACGTCGCGGTGCGGAATTATCAGGGTGTCCTGCTCCCCGGTAAAGGCGGTGTCGAGGCCGTTAAGCCCGGTGATGAGGATATTGCCGCCGCCCACCGACGCGCCCTGCACCGTGCACTCGGTGCCGGAGACGCCGGTAAGGCCGATCACCGCCGTATTGGGATGGACGCGGGGCAGGCGGACCTCATGGATGACGAATTCCAGACCGCGTTGGCGGGCAATGTCCAGGCTGCGGCGGATGCGCTCATCATCCGGAAGCATGCCGAGAATGCCGGCAATGAGGGCTTTGTCGGTGCCGTGGCCCTTATAGGTTTTGGCGAAGGACCCGGCGAGACCGATGTCGGCCCGCACCGCCGCTTCCCCCAGCACCTCGTGACATACCCGGCCGATGCGGACCGCGCCGGCAGTGTGGGAACTGGAGGGCCCGATCATCACCGGTCCGATGATGTCGAAGATATTCATCGCGTCTCCACCGCCAGGATTGGCTCACCCACCGGCTGTTCTTCCGCCTCGGCTTTACAAATATACTTTTGGTAAATCTCCTGGATCACCACCGAAATGGCATTGTCACCGGAGACGTTGCAGGCGGTGCCGAAGCTGTCCTGAGTGATGTACAGGGCGATGAGGAGGCTGGCCAGGGCGCCGTCGGAGGCGATCCCAACGATGGGCAGGAAGGGCAGGGCCGACATGATGGACCCGCCCGGCGCGCCTGGCGAGGCCACCATGGCGATGCCCAGGGTCATGATGAAGGGGATGATGAGGCCGAGGTGGATGGGCATCTTGTACATCAGAAGCACGCTGGTGACGCAGCAGGTGATGGTGATCATCGAGCCGGCCATGTGGATGTTGGCGCAGAGGGGGATGACGAAATTGCGGATCTGTTCCGACACCCCGTCCGCCTTGGCGCATTCCAGGTTCACGGGAATGGTGGCGGCCGAGGACTGGGTGCCGATGGCGGAGAGGTAGCCGGGAATCTGGTTCTTCATCAACTGCAACGGGCTTTTCCGGGCGATGCTGCCGCTGATGACGAACAGGACGATGAGGTACAGGATGTGCAAGGTGATGACGGTGCAGAACACTTTCCACAGCACATTGAGGATGGCGAAAGTCTGGCCGCTCACCGTCATGTTGACGAAAGTGCCGCAGATGTAGAGAGGGAGCAGGGGAATGATCACCCGGCGGAGGACGGTATTGATGATGTCGGAGAGTTCCCGCAGCATGCCGTAGAGGTAATCGCCGGTTTTCCGGCCCTTCATCGAACTGATGCAGACGCCGAGGATAAAGGCGAGGACCACGGCCGCGGTGACGTCCATGATCGGCCGCAGCGGGATGGTGAAAAAGGGACTGAGCATCCCCGCTTCCGGATCGCCAATGAACTGATCCATGGAATCGGTGATGAAGGACGGAAACAGGGTGATGGCGGTGCCGTAGGCGATGGTGCCGGCAACGATGGTGGAGCTGTAGGCCAGGCCGGCGGTGATCAACAGCAGTTTGCCCGCCCCCTCCGACAGTTCGGCGATGCCGACGGTGACGAAGGCCAGGATCATAATGGGGATGACGAAACGGAGAAAGGAACTGAAGAGTGACGAGGCGGTAATCACCGTCCGGTTGAACGGTTCTGGCGCGTAACTGCCGAAAAGAATACCCAGGATGATGGCGATGATCAGCTTGGGCACCAGACCGATGCCCCGTTTTGTCGTGGCGGTCGTTTCCTGCTCCATGATGCTCCTCCTGGCTGGTGTCGGGTCGGCTTGGGCCGACCCGGGGGTCATGACGGCGGCGGTGGGAGCGACGGACCGTGGCCGTCGGAAAAGGGGCGTGGGGCGCCTGTTGTTCACGACATGCGTTGCTATATTCCCGCCATCTCGGGTTGTCGCCTCCTGTCGTTACTATAGTCCATGGGTACCCGTTTGTACAATTCATAAAATTACCGCGCAGAAATTTTCCTAAGGGAGATCGGGAAACGGACGCACGGACGGCGCAACTTTCTCTGGATGGCATCGCGGTGTGGTACGGTCCTATCGCCAAACAGCCGTCAGCCTGAAGCTCCCGCGGTTGGGATCGCCCATGAGGGCCAGGCAATGAACAGATGAAACCCAAGAATGGCGTCGTCCGGCCAGCTGGTGAACATGGTGAACCAGCCGGGGGATTTTCTTGACACCTCCGGCGGCGGCGGGTATACCTCAAGGCACAATCCAGGCCAGAAGGCCTGCCGCACGGCAGCAGGGTGTCCGTTTCGCCGCGGTCGGCCGCCGCCGATCGGCGCCGCCACAACGTTCCCGGGCAGGGCGCCCGGCACGGAGGGGTATTT
>JAJBSZ010000173.1 GCA_020861125.1 Planctomycetota bacterium
CGGGCACCTCGTCCTGGAACTGCCGAAGCTTCTCCTCCCGCAAACTCTGGCTGCGGGCCATGGCGGTCTGGGCATAGACGTCGAAGCCCCGTTCAAACATATGTTTCTGCCGGTTATTGGTCAGGCCGGCGGCAAGTTCCGTCCGCTGGTCCTGCAGAAACCGGGCGGTCATGTCGGCGATATCCCCCACCTCCGGGCCGGTTACCTCCCGCGCCGATTGTTCAAATCGGTCGCCGCGGGCATGGAGTTCCGTCAGGGCGCGGCGGATCATGGTGTGATCGAAACGTTCGTCACTTTCGCCAACCGGCGACACGGCCGCGCCTCCGGACGCTCCAGCGGCATCGCCCGTGACCAGCGGATTGGCCGACATAGCGGTACGACCCACCCGCCCCACCGACGGGACGGAAGCGGCCGGATCCGCGCCGGATAGGGTGGAACCGGGAACAGATTCAGGAACGATAAGCATGGCGGATCCTTTCTGCCGATCCATGGCGCCGGGATTTGCCCGAAGCCAGCGAACAACGGCGGGACGGTGCGTCGTCCCAGGCTTCCCAGTACGGGGAAACCACCGTCGATGCTAGCGCTGTTCACGCGCCATGCCTACCGATCGCAAAATTTTCCGTCAGGCCGCCCCGGGCGAACCGTGGTCGATATCCCGTTTGGCGACGGCATCGAGCTGGAGCAGGGTGTCCAGGAGGCTGGGCAGCTCCGCCAGCGGTATCATGTTGGGTCCGTCGCACAAAGCCCGCGGGGGGTCGTCATGCACTTCCAGAAACATCCCGTCGACCCCGGCAGCCACCGCCGCCCGGGCCAATACCCGGGCCATGTCGCGGTCACCGCCGGAGCAGGTGCCCTGACCGCCGGGAAGCTGTACACTGTGGGTGGCGTCAAACACCACCGGGGTGCCGCTAGCGCGCATGATCGCCAGGGAGCGCATGTCGGCCACGAGATTGTTGTAGCCGAAGCTGACGCCGCGTTCGGTGAGAAATACGTCCCCATTTCCGGACGACGCAACCTTGGCCACGGCGTTGGCCATGTCCCACGGGGCCATGAATTGTCCCTTTTTGATATTGACCGGTTTGCCGCTCCGCCCCGCCGCCACCAGGAAATCGGTTTGCCGGCAGAGAAACGCCGGGATCTGGAGGACGTCCAGCACTTCCGCCGCCGGGGCGATCTCCGCCGTCTCGTGGACGTCGGAAAGCACGGGGACGCCGCAATCCCGTTTTACGGCGGCGAGGATGGCCAGACCTGCCGTCAGACCGGGACCGCGGAACCCCTGCAGGCTGGAGCGGTTTCCCTTGTCATAGGAAGCCTTGAAGACAAAGGGAATGCCACGATCGCTGGCAATGCGGCACAGGGCCTCGGCCATTCCGCGGACGTGCCGCTCCGACTCGATCACGCAGGGGCCGGCGATCAGGGCGAGGGGACCGCCGCCGCCGATAGCGCCAGGGCCCAATGCGATGCGGTGGGTGGTAACGGACATACGGTGCCTTTCCTACGAAGGTTTTGCATAGAAAAAAATATTCGCCGGGTTTTTTCCGTAACAAACGCCCCCTCCCCGGCAACTGATAGGGTGGAGTTCGAAAGGGAACCGGTTACTCAGGCGGACACCGCCGATTATAACACTGGTGCACTGCCTGTCACCGTCTTTATCTGCACCGTTATTACAGGAGAACCATCATGCAGCGAACCATCAGCGCCTTGTTTCTTGCCGCCGCCCTCGTGGCCGGCAGCCTCACCGCCGCCCAGGCCGAGGACGAACCCACCGACGCGCCGCCGGCCTATTCCCAGGATGGCCGCCGGGACCACCCGCGATCCGGGCCGCGATCCGGGCCTCGCCGTGACCGCCGGCAGGAATCCTTCCGCGGCGGAGACCGACCCGATGGGTTTGGCGGCTGGTGCGGCCCCCGTTCCGGCTACGATTCCGGACCCGGCCGGGGACCCGGCGGACGCCACGACGACTTCCGTCCGGACTTTGGACCAGACCGTTTCGACCCCATGGGTCATGGTCATTTCGGTTTCGGCCGGCTGGAAGCGCTGGACCTGGACGACGCGCAGCGGGCCAAGGTGGTCGATATCCTGACGGAGAACTTCCGTGCCCGCCTCGAGGCCAAGCTGGCGCTGACCGATGCCCGGCACACGCTGGATGAAATCAGCCGCGACGACACGGCCGACGAAGCGGCAATCATCGCCGCCCATGCCGCCGTGGGCGAGGCCGAGGGCCGGCTCAAGGTGCTTGGACGGAAAGTCCGGACCGATATCGAGTCCATCCTTACCCCCGAGCAGCTTGAACGGGTTGCACCGCGGCACCCGGGACGCGACGGTCGCGGTCCCCGTCCGGGACGCCGCCCGGGGGATGCCGGCCGCGGACCCGGTGGCGACCGCCGGCCGCACCGGACGCCGGACGCCCCGCAACCCGGAGAATAGCCCAAGGTTGCCTTCGCGGGCGGGACGGTTATAATGGCTGGAACGGTGTGGTGGCGGAACGCGTCGACGGCTCCGCCATTGCGCCGTATCTGGCGAAGGTGTACGGTGGGAAAGCGCTCCCGGATGCCGGAATCCCCCAGCGCCAGGTTACCTCTTGCCCATCGGGACACCGCGCCGCCTATGCCGGACGAGGATGAACAGGATCGCATCGATGTCGACGCGGCGTTGGCCGGGGACGAAGTGGCCTTCGCGAGTATTATCGAACGGCATAACGTGGCGATCCAGAAGCAGATGCGGAATTTTACCCGGGACCCCGGCCTGATGGAGGAGTTGACCCAGGACGTGTTTGTGGAGGCCTATCTCGGTCTTGCGAAATACCGGGGCGACGCGCCCTTCCGCCATTGGCTGGCCCGCATCGCCACCCTGACTGGATACAAGTTCTGGAAAAAACGGGACCGGGAGAAACGGACGGTACATTTTCCAGAGGGATTCGAACCGGCAATGCCCGAGGCGGAAGACCGCGGCCGGCCGGAGGAAGCGGCCCAATTGTTATTCGATCTGTTGGCGACGCTCCCGGCCGACGATCGCCTGGCCATGACGCTGATGTACCTGGAGCATATGAGCCAGGACGCCATCGCCGAACGCAGGGGCTGGACGCGGGTGATGGTGGCGGTACGCCTGTACCGGGCCAAACAGAGGTTGCGCAAGCTGGGCGAGAAAGAACCATGGAAAGGACGGCTGTCATGGATACCGTTATGAAACGCATCGAACACCTATCCCGGCTGGCGGCCGCCAGGCCCGATCCTCTTCCGCTGGACGTGGCCCGAATTATGCCCTGCATCCGCGGGCAGGAAATCGTGGACGAATCCCTCACCCTGCCGCTCGGTTTCCTGACGGGCGGGGTTGCCGCCGCCGCCGCCGCCGCGGTCGTGGTTTCTCTCTTTGGACTTACCGCCTGGATGGAAATGGCAAACCCCTATCCCGTGGTGGAAAGCCTCCTCGATGTCATGGACCTGATGGTATGAAGGACGACCCTGCCCTTTCAGACCGATCCACCGCCACCAGCGGCCGGCACTATCCGCCGGCCAGTCGGCGCAAGCGCTATGGCCTGGTGGCGGCGCTGTTGGCCCTTGCGCTGGTGGCCGGCTTCGCCATCGGGTTTTCCGTCGCCGCCATCCATTTCAACCACAAACGCAAGGAACGCCCCACGCCCGAAGCCATCGCCCGCAACCTGACGGGTAAAATGCGGCAGGACGTTGCCCTCTCCGCAGAGGAAGAGGCCACGGTGGCGGATCTCCTCCGCCGTGGTTTTGAGGAAGTGGAAACGATTCGCCTGGCATCGATGAACGAGGTCTGGGACAAGCTCGATGCGATGGACGAAGCTGTCGACAGCATCCTCGGCCCGGAACGCGCTCAAAAATGGGAAGCGGCCAAGGAACGCCATTTCGGACCGCGGCGGCATCGGCCGGCCCGCTTGCGACCCGGTACCCGCCAACGCGACCGAAACGGCGGTGGCCATCATTAAGGAAATACCCATCGAAACGCAAAAAAGCGCCCGTGGTGGCGCTTTTCTTTTGCCCGTTGTCTTTGCCCGTTGAATGGAGTGGGATAGGCGGCGACACCTCAAGTGTTTTTTTTGCCAAAACTTCGGTGATACATGCCGCTGTGGAAAAGATTCGCCGTGATCCCAACTGCCCAAAGCCGGAATCACGGCTGAATCCAACCGTTGCCCCACAAGGAGTTCTTTACAATAACACGCCATGGCCATGGCAAAAAACGGTGTCGTGACGAAAGGAGCGACCGATCGACAGGACCAATATTGTCTCGGCCGAACTAAAAAGCGGCGATTTTAGCGCCATACTGGCGGCACTTCTCTTCATCCTCGCCTTCAGGCGTCTCGTGCACCATCAGGCCGTCGTCCAGCAGGTTGGCGCCGTAGCCGCGCATGCGCTCGGCCCAATTCCGCATCCATTCGCCGTCGCCCCAGCCGTAGGAACCGAAAATGGCAACTTTGCGGCCCTTGACCTTATCTGCCAACCCTTCCACGAAGGGCTCGATTTCGCCTTCTTCCAGGACTTCCGCGCCCATGGAGGGCGATCCGATGACGAGGACGTCATAGCCCAAAGCTTCCTCTACCGTAACCCCGGAGATGTTTTTACACACCACCTCGGCGCCGGCGCCCTTGGCCCCTTCGGTGATCAATTCAGCCATTTTTTCGGTATTGCCGGTGCCAGACCAGAAGGTAACAAAAACCTTGCTCATGATAATCTCCCAAATAGTCTAAATCCCCTGATTCCTTAAACCGCTTCCCGCAGGCCGGTGGCCATCGCCGCCAGCGCCGTTCCCCGGACGATCAATTCCGCCGCCCGCATTTTGGCGCGTCGGTAGCGGCGGGACAGACTGTCGACGCAGCTATCATCACCAAAGGAGCGCCAGCAACCGGGTTTCCGGCAGGAACGGCCGCATCCGGCCCGCATGAAGTGGCGCACATCCTTGGCGGGATAGCCGAGGAACACGCCGATCTCATGGGGAAACGCCGGTTCGGCACATTTTTTCCGCAACTGGGCCAACAGCGGCTCCAGATCGCCCCCCGATTCCGCATAGCCGGCATCGGCCAGCAGTTCCATAACCTCGCGCGCGGCCAAAGCGGTTTGCAACCGGGCCGGATTATACACCAGCAACAACAGCGCCCCCGCATGATTGCGGCAGATTTCGATGCTGATGCCCAATTCGCGCGACAGCCGGTCGCCGCATTCGGCGAGGGCGGAACGGAGGTTCCGTCCCGTCGCACCGGGACAGATAAGGGTCGCCGGCTTCAGGCCGAGGATAGTAGGCGCAGCGTGATACGCGACGAGATTTTGCACATAGTCACAATCGCTCATGCCGCGCAGACGGCTCATCAGCGTGAGAATGTTTTGACTGGCTTCCGGCAAACTTCCCTGCACCGTCCTCTCCTTTCGCGGACCGTGTTTTGACGGTCAAACATTACTGTTATAAAAAAAGGTCAGTCAGCCGCCTTTGCCAGAGGTTATTTTGTGTAGCCGTGTTGTTTTATATCTAAAACTTTTCTGGTGTCAACGCTTGTTTCCAGAAAAATTCCTCAACTTTGTGGAATCTATGGTGTGCCAAGGGGATAGCTATAGCGCCGAAAGGTTGAAGGGTTGACGGTCGCGCCCCAGCCGGTGAGCGGGCACTGGATAGAGGTCTGCCACCAGGCAGTGCCAGGGGTCCGAGTTCAGTGTACTAAACCATACTATAGCGATAACCCCATACTTTTACGCCCCGACCGAACGACTTCGGCCGGGGCGTTGGGCGTCGGGTAGTGGCAGACGAAGGGGTTAATTTCCGTAATATTCCTGCACCGTCTCCCAGGCCGTCCGCTGCAGGAAGCGGGCGGTGTCGTCGTCCAAACCCGCGGTGTAGGCAATGCCTTCCGGGGATTTCTGGAAGAACGACGCGAAGACCGTGCAGGCACCCAGGTAGGTGCCGGCCAGACTCGGGTGGCGCAGGTCGGGTTCGTAGAGGTTGATGTCCGGGCGGTCACGGGTCGAGCGGGCGAAGGCCAGCCCGGCCGGGATCACCAGCATGTCATTGGCGTTGCCCGCCTCGACATAGGCCTCCGCCAGACCCGTGGTCATGGCCGGTTGATCGGCATAGGCCCAGCTCATGAACAGCACCGGTTCGGCGTCGTGGCGGCGGGCGGTGGCGGCGTGTTTGGCGGCATAGTCGAAAAACACCGGACGCAGGGTGGGATGGACCGGGCACTGGCTGCAGTCGAGCAGGATCACCACATCGAACGGCTTGCGCTGGGGATCGTTGAACACCACCTGGTTGCCTTCGACAAAGGAATAGGATCCGACGCCCGCGGGGTCGAAATAGGCTTCCAGATTGTGCCACGACAACCCGGCTCCGCTGATGGTAGCCGAGGTGCTGCGCAGCCGGTACTCGCTGTCGCCGGTGCGCACCAGCCGGTTCAGGTGATCGTGCATGCTGTTGTTGTAGTAAAAAAAGCTGTTGCCGACGAACAGGATGGACGACGGAGACGGTTCCGCCAACGCCTTCTTCTCCGGAACGGTTGCGGCATGGGCCAATGAGGAAGCCGCCAATAGCGCGGCGAGACAGAGGGAACGGGCTTTCATTGCTTTCTCCTTGGGACAGGGCCAAAAACCACCGAGACCATTGCCGTCACCGCACCAAAAACATGCTGATCGGTTCGATATAGGTGATCAGGATCAACGACAGGAAGAGGACGGCGATGTACGGCAAAATCGCCCGCACCAGCGTTTCGAATTTGATGTCGGAGATGTTACAGGCGACGTAGAGGCAGGAGCCCACCGGCGGGGTGATCATGCCGATACCCATATTGACGATAAAAATAATGCCGACCAGATAGGGATTGATGCCGACCTTTTCCATCACCGGCAGGAGGATGGGCGTCAGCAGGGCAATGGCGGCGGAGGACTGGAGAAAACAGCCTGCTACCAGCACCACTACGTTGAACAAAAACAGGACCAGATACTTATTGGTGGTGATGGACAGAAGCAACTCGGCAATCTTCTGCGGAATCTGCTCGCGGGTAAGGACGAAGCTGAACGTGATCACCGTGGCCATGATCAGCATGATCACCGAAGAGGCGACGGCGGAGTCCCAAATGATTTTCGGCAATTTTGCCAGGGTCAGATCGCGGTAGACCACCAGCCCGACGAAAAGGCCGTAGACGGCGGCGACCGCCCCCGCCTCGGTCGGGGTGAAGATGCCGGAATAGATCCCACCGAGGATGATCACCGGCATGGCAAGGGCCCAGATACTGGCCACCGTCGTGCGGGCGATGGTCGCGGCCGTGATGGTGGCCTTGACCTTGGGGATGTTGTGCTTGCGGGCGTAGAGCCAGGCGACGAGCATCATGCAAAGACCCATGAGCAGTCCCGGCCCGATGCCGGTGAGAAACAGGGTGCTCACCGAAGTCCCCGCCAGGACGCAGTAGGTGACCATGGGAATGCTGGGGGGGATGACCTGGCCAACGGTGCCGGCCGCGGCCACCGTGGCGGCGGTGAAGGCCTTGTCGTAGCCGTTCTTCTCCATCTCCGGCACCATGATGCCGCCGATGGCCGCCGTCGTCGCCGGGCAGGAGCCGGAGATGGCGGCGAAGATCATGGATGCGCCGATGGACACCATGGCCAGCCCGCCGCGAAAGCCGCTGAAAAACAGGTTTACGAATTGCACCAATTTCTGCGAAATGCCCCCCTCGCACATCAGGTTGCCCGCGAGGATGAAAAACGGGATGGCCATCAGCGGAAAGGAATTGATGCCGTTGAACATGGTCTGGGCGACGATCACCAGCGGCACACTCATACCGCCCACGATGGCGAGGATGGCGGCGCCACCGAGGCTGACCCCGATGGGCACACCAATCGCCATGAGCAGGAAAAAGGACCCGAACAGGATGGTGGTGGTGAGGCTCATAGGGTTTCCCCTTTTCCGGCGGCTGGCGCGGCGGGGGTCGGCCGGGCCGAGTGCAGGGCGAGGACCAGATAATACAAGCCGATGAAGGTGGACCCGATGATCATGCAGAGATAGACAAAGGCAATGGGCAGGCCGAGGGCGGGGGATACCTGCCGCATCAGTTTCGGCCACGCCTGGATGGTGCAGTAGGCGACGATGAAAAAGAACGCCGTGCAGACGAGGTTTGCCAGGCACCGCAGCACCGTGGCGGGGATGCGCGGCAGGGCGTTCTGCAACGCCTCGACGCCGATGTGCTTGCCCTGCCGCGCGCCGACGTAGGCGGCGATGAACGTCATCCAGATAAACAGGAACCGCGACAGCTCCTCGGACCAGGCAAGAGAACTACGCAGGATATAGCGGCAGATCACCTGCAGGAAAATGGCGCCCGTCATGCCCGCAAGGATGAGGGCGGACAGCCAGGTAAACACGACGTCAACCTTCCGGAAAACCCATTCGATCCGATCAAACATCATCAGCCCTTCCCTCGCTGTCGCCCGGACGGATCGTCCGTGGCGTATGGCCAGTCTGCGGCGGGGGACACCGGCGCGCCGGCGGTTATTTCGCCTGCTGAATCAAGGTGAGCAAGGCACCGAAAGCAGCATCGAATTCCTGATAGACCGGCTGGCAGGCCGCCTGGAACTCGGAAAGATCTTCGAGGATGGTCAGGGTAACGCCCGAGGCGCGGATGGTGTCCATATTCTGGGCATCCAGCTTGAGGGATTCCTGCCGCTGGAGTTCCCCTGCCTCCTTGGCCGCACGCATCAGGGCCTCCTGCTCTTTCGGGCTGAAGGCGGTAAACCGATCCAGATCCATGATCAGAGGTTCGGCCGTATAGATATGTTTGGTTACCGAATAATAGGGGCATACTTCCGTGTACTTGTTCATGATGTTGTTGGAATCGGAGTTTTCCGACGCGTCGACGGTGCCCAACTGCAGCGAGGAAAACACCTCCGCCACCGCCATGGGCGTCGGGATGGCGCCGAGGGTGCGGAAGGTGGAAAGGAAGACCGCGCTTTCCGGAGTGCGGATTTTCAGCCCGGCCAGATCCGCCGGCGTGGTAACGTTACCCTTGACGCTGGTGATGCTGCGGAAGCCGTTGTCCCACCAGCCGAGGATCTTGAAACCCTGCGCCTCAGCGATCGCCTCGAGTTGTTTTCCCACCGTGCCGTCCAGTACCCGGAAAGCTTCCTCCTTGGTGGCAAACAGGAACGGCATGTCCAGCACGCCGATCTCCGGCACGAAATTGGAAAACGCCATGGTGGATTCCAGAGCGAGATCGAGAGTGCCCATCTGCACGAATTCGATGGCTTTGGCGCCGGAGGCGATCTGCGAGGCCGGGAAGACGTCAACGGTGAGGGAACCGTTGCTGTACTCCTTGACGAGTTCCGCGAATTTCAGGGAACCGGTCTGGTAGGGATGATCCGTCGCGCCCACGTGGTTCAGGGACAGGGAGGCGGCCTGGCCGAGAGCGGTGGCG
>JAJBSZ010000108.1 GCA_020861125.1 Planctomycetota bacterium
ATTCGATCGACTTACCCACCACATCGTCGGCCGATTCCAGGACGAGGATTTTTTCCCCGTCGCGCAGGGTAATGATGGTATCGGGAACCTCTTCGACGAATTTAATCAGCTCGGCATTGACCACAAAGGGCGCGCCGGTGCGACGGGTAAGCTTGATCACGACGTTTCCTCCAGTGCCGGACGGCGGTGGATAATCGAACAGCCAACCGCTTCTCCGGTTACGTGAACTCAATACGGTTATCGGCCGTTCCCGGCCATAACTTTGCTTTTTCGGCAGCGGGAGCGGACGGCAGGGAAAACCAGGCCGGTCGGAGCCGGTTGGCCACCCGGCCGTAAGGCGGCTTCCTTGGCTGGAAGTCAAGGCTAGGGAACAAAATACCCTTGCTTTTATGCGCAAAATGAGCAAAACGGAGGATGGAAACACCGCGCCCGTCTGTGCCCCGGCGGCAGGGGCGACTGAGCCGCCGCGGAGGCACCGCATCCATCAAGTTTCCACATGCAACTTTTTGTCGTTTTGCGGGCCAAACACCGCGCCGGACCGGAGGAATCCATGAATCGCCGCCCTCAGGCCTTGCTGCTCGTGCTCGTCGTAGCCTTGTCCGGCTGCGCCGACATGCCCATCATCGCCCCGCCGCCCGGTGAAGACATGCCGATCGGCCACGCCTCGGTGGTACTGGGACCGTATCTCACCAGTGCCGACGGCCTGCAGCCGTTTCTGCGGTTTGTCAGCTCCTCCCGCTGCGTCGCCGGCATCCAATCGCTGGAAACCAGCCGAAAATACGTTAACCGCCAGGGTTCCTTCAGCCTGTTTCATTCCCTCGCCATTCCCGAATTGACCGCTGCCTCCCCCCGCCGCTACCAGCTGTGGCTGGATGATCGGGACGGCGGCGCCTATGCCATCGCCGGCCTGCCCCGTTCCGGCCAGGCAACCACCATCGCCTTTGCCGGAGCCGGCGTCGACAGCGGACTGGCGGAAAAAGGCCGGCAACTGCGAAATCTGGTCCCCAACGCCGTCGTATTCACGACGCCGCCGTTCCCGGGCGGTGCCCCGGACCGGCCGGCCGATTGGGAGACTCTGTTCTTTTCTCCCCTCGGTGATACCGTGGCCCTGGGACCGTTATGGTTCGTGCCCGGTGCCGGTCTGCCCCGGGACCTTTTTCCCGAAAATGCCGGCGAAGGCGGGTATTGGAAGCGCGATGTGGGGGCGGTACGGCTTATCGGCATCGACGCCAGGGCATTTTCCTTCCAATCTTCCCGTGAAGCCGCCCTGGCCCGACTGGAACGGGATCTCGATCCGGCCCACAGCCACCGGGCCTGGACGGTGGTGGTGCTGTCCCGGGCCGCCTTCGACGCCCGGGTCGGAGACGGCCGGATTCTGAGTTCCCTCGGCGATATCCTGGAGCTGGGCGGGGTGGATCTCGTCATCGGGGCCGGCGAATACTACCTCCGCACCCGGCCGTTTGCCTCCGCCACCGGCGCTGGTCAAACCCGGTACATCAGCCTGGCCAACCGGCCCGGCGATCCCGGCGGCCTGGAGCCCCGGGAATACGTCGCTGCCCTCTCGAACCAGCCCCATGTCGCCAGGCTCTGGGCCGACGAGGGTGAATTGGAATGGCAGGTTTTCGCCATGGACGGCACGCCCCTGGACATCCTTACCCTCAACAGCCGCCGGAACCGGTCCGAACCGCCATTGGCCAAAAGAGACGTGATACTCGATGCCCAGGCGGCGTTGACGCTGCAGAAAGAGGTTCTGAAAATCACCCGGCAGGCCGCCCGAGCCGTCACCGATCCGGCGCGGCCCCAGCTCCTTTCCCTCTATTTCGCCAACCCGACCACCCGGCCGTTCGTGGGTGAGATGCGTTGGGAAGTTCCGGCCGCCTCCGGCTGGCGGATCGAACCGGAATTCATGCCGTTCACTCTGCAGCCGGGTCAGGGCGCCATAGCCCGCTTCGGCATCGTTCCCGGGTCCGGCACCACCCCGCCTCGGATCGTCGCCAGCGCCGTGGATGTCGGCTCGTCCACCGAAGATCTGGTCCTTACCCGAGAACTGCTGTACGACGTCTATCCAGCCCCCGAAGCTGTCCGCCTTGACGCCCGCTTCCGCGATAAACCCTATTGGCGGACCCTGCCGGTGCTGACCGGTCTGGAAACCGTCGATGGCCGGCGCGCCACCAATCCCACCGAAGCCCGCCTCACCGCCGATCGGGCCGGACTTATCATCGCTGCCTCCATGGCCGCGCCGGGGGTTTCCTCCGGAGCGTTTCGGGCCAACAACCCGGATCAGGATCGGGACGGCGAGGTGCTCGAAGATGAATCGCTGGAAATTTTCATCGATCCCGACCGGCGCGGCCGGGAATATTACCATTTTGCCGTCAACCCACGCAACGTTGTCCTGGACGAATCAAGCCGGGCCGGAGTGGCGTACAATCCCGTGTGGCGGCGGGTGGTACGCTTCGGCCGGGTCGAGGATACGGAAACCTGGGACGTGGAAATGCGCATTCCCTGGGAGGCGTTGGACCGTGCCGGTCCCCCGGCTCCGGGCGAGGAATGGGGCTTCCAACTGGTGCGGCGGGATTTTGCCGCCAGCCGTGAGGCGGAAGGGCGTCGCTCCCGCGAAGTGCCACCGCCGCCGGAAATCAGCCAATGGGCGCAAACCTACGGCGACAACATTCGGCCCGGGTTATACGGCATCGTGCGCTTTGGCGATCTCTCCGGAGCGCCCGAGCCGGCCGACGCCGGCCGCGGCGCTCCGGCGCCCGGAATGCTCATCCGCGGCGGCGGACAGCTGCCGGGTCGTCTGCCCGGTTCCTTCCTGCCGCCGGTGCCGGAGCCGCCGCCGCCCGATCTCTAACCACGGTCGGCGGGCGATCCGCCGGCATGGTTTCCCGGCGGTGCCGACAGAAATTCACAATGAACGTTCGGTCCAGGCGGAACCGGTTTCCACCGCACCGGGCGATGGATGAACCGTATGGAAGATGTGCAATCCTCGGCCGATACGCGCGATCTGCCGATCGACCTGGTGGGCGTGAGCGGTCTCCGCTATCCGATAACCGTCCGCGACAAAACCCGGCAACGGCAAAAAACGGTGGCGGAAATGTCTCTGTCCGTCAGCCTGCCCCACCACTTCAAGGGAACGCACATGAGCCGGTTTATAGAAGTGGTGCACGAACATCGGGATCAGGTGGATATGGAAACCCTCCCGTCCATCGTCCGGAGGCTGCGAACCCGCCTGGAAGCGGAACGGGCCCGCATCGAGGTCGCCTTTCCCTATTTCATGGAACGGGCGGCTCCCGTCTCCGGGTTACGCTCCCTCATGCCCTACGATTGCCGTTATACCGCCGAGGTCAATGGAACCGGCGACGACTTTGTGGTCGGTGTCCGGGTGCCCATATCCACCCTCTGCCCCTGTTCCAAAGCCATCGCCGATTACGGCGCCCACAACCAGCGCGGCTATGTCGATATCGAGGTGCGGGCGGAACGGACCACGGCCGGGCGGCCCCGCATGGTCTGGATCGAGGAGCTGGTGGCCGCCGGTGAACGGGCCGGATCGGCCCCGGTCTTCCCCCTGCTGAAACGGGAGGACGAACGGGCGTTGACCATGCAGGCCTATGACAATCCGGCCTTTGTCGAGGATGTGGTGAGGCAGGTGGCGGCGGATCTGCGGGACGACACGCGGGTGGCGTGGCTGCGGGTCCGGGCCGAGACCCTGGAGAGCATTCACGACCACAACGCCTTTGCGGTGATATGCTGCCGGAAAAACCTGGCGGTGGGGGATGACCATGGATAACGGCCCTCGCCTCGGTGCCGGTCGCCGGCCGCACCTGGGAATACACTTCCGCTGCTGCAATCTTTACGGGTACATTTACAAGAACAAGGCCGGTACTGCCTATGTCGGCTGGTGTCCCCGCTGTCTCCGCCGGCTGGAGGTCAAAATCAGCCCGAACGGCGGTTCTCCACAGCGGATATTTCAAACCAATGGCTAGCGGAAACCTTTTCTGGAGGCCGTGGTAGGCGGGTACCAGCCAGTGCCGCCGGAATGTACCCGGCCGAATTGGTCATGGATGAAGGAGAAGGACGAATGGCGGAATCCTGGCATATCGCCCGGAGTTCACGGACCTGTGCCCACAGCGGTCAGCCCATACCACCGGGCGTACCGTTTTATTCCGCGTTGGTGGAGACAGACGATTCCTTCCAGCGGGTCGACTACGCCGCCGAGGCTTGGCCGCAAGTCAATCCGGAGGACTTTTTCTCCTATTGGAAAAACAAGGGTACCGCCGCGTCCGGTGAGAAAAAGCAGCCGGTGGATTATGAACGGTTGCTGGCGTTTTTTGATAGTTTGGCGGGAGTCGAGGAACCGGGCAAACGGCTGCTGCGCTATGTGATCGCCCTCATTCTCGTCCGCCGACGCCATCTCCGCCTGGACGAAATGTCGAAAACCGCAACCGGCGGCGACCGGTTACTGGTTTATGACAAACGCACCGAGGCGGTGCAGGAAGTTTTGGCCCCCGAGGCTGGCCGGGCCGAAGTCGCCGCCACCCAGGAAAAACTCACCCAACTGTTTGAATGCGATTTCGAAGAACCGCTGGCCTAACCACCACCGGATTTTCTGCCTAAAATATGGTCCGCGGGTTTCTCGACTCCGTCACCACATCCGCCAATTCCCGATCGCTCACCGCTGCCGCCCGCTCCGTCACCGGAGAGGCGATGGAAACAAGGTCCACCCGATCGGCGGTAACAGTGGTGAACCCTTCGTTTTTCAAGGCAATGCTGGCGGCATTGGCCTGAGCGTATTGCTGGTGGGTGATCATTTTGGCCGCGTTATCGACTATCGCGGTGAGTCTCGCCCTACCCTCTTCATCCAACCGTCCCCACACCGCATTGGAACAGCACACCGCCACAGCCGGAAAGCTGTGGTAGGCCATGGTGATGGTTCGGAATTCCTCGGGAAAATCACTACTTAAAATAGCCCTCGGGCTGATTTCCACCGCGTCGACCCGTTTGGCCTCAAGCGCCGCCGCCAGTTGGTCGCCAGGAACCTGGACCACGGTGGTGCCCAGGGCGGCAAACACTTCGGAAGACATCAGATTGGGATCGCCAGCCAACCGTAGACCCTGGAAATCGGCGGCACGGGTAAGCGGCTTGGCGGCGAGAAACACCGGCGGCGGACTCTGTATCCAGCCGAGAACCCGGCAGCCGGTCCGACCCGCCAGAGCCGTCACCCGTTCCCCGCCCGCGCCATGGAAAAAGGCGATCGCCGCCTGACGGTCGGGAAATGAAAAGGGCTGGCCAAGGATCTGCAGCCCGGGATTCCGGACCGCAAGCACTCTGGCATCCACCAGGGCAAGGCCAGCCGTACCGCTCATCAAGTCTTCATACACCTGGACGGCACCACGTGGTTCGGTGGTGACGACCACATCGAGGTGGATGTCGCCATCGGTTGCCCGCTCCACCTGCCCGGCTATCGTTTCCGCCATGGCGGCGGCGGTCCCGTCGCCGTTGTCGGCGGCTGCCATCTGAAAACGGAGCACGGGCTCCGCCGCCCATGAGGCGACGGAACCCGCGAAGAAAACAAGGGTCATGGTTGCTGCAACAACGGTTTGGTACACACGCATAGGTTCGGGTTTCCTTAATTCCACAGGTTGCCGCCGACCGAAGACGACACCGTCCCGGACGACCAGCCCAAGCGATCCGTGGTCAGGCCGTCGCTTGGCGCGACCTTGGACCAGGTGCCGACGGTTTCGTCCACCGCCTGACGGCTGCCGCGGATATCGATCTTGGGCACCCGGGTCAAATCCCCTTCGACGTAGGACGGTACGCCGTCGACATCATGGTTGAGGGTGACGGTGCCGCCCACCAGGACCTTGCCCTGAACCACGAGCTGGCCGCGCCATTCCGTCACCGGATAACTGACCTGCATGGCCCCGTCCTCGTCCTGATATTGCCAGGTGCCATGGTTATACGTCAGGACGTTGCCGTCCTTATCTACCACGTTGCCGTCCGCATCCAGCGCGTTGTAGCTGGCGGGTGTGACGGTCAGGTCACCCATGACCACCAGAACACCGTGGTAGGCGAGGTTGGTCCGGAGGTCCAGGTTGCCATTGACCACCAGGATGCCGGCGCCGTCCACCGCCGCGCCTTCGATGAGGAAGGTGGGCATTTCCGACGGCCGCTTCAGGGCCGGCTGGAATTCCTCAACGTCCCAATCCCCAGCGCTGACGCCCGGCCCGTCCTTTGGATGGGTGAAGGCGACAACAGTTTTGCCGTCAACGGTCAGGGTTTGGAAGGGATTGAATCCCCGCTGGGTCATGATGACGTATTCGTAATTGTCGCCGTAGGCAAGGGCGTATTCCTCCACCGTCATGCCGTTTTCCGGCTCGCTCGGCGGAATCGGCACCGGACCTTCCCGGTGGGTACCGATGGCACCGCGCTGCTCGAGTTCATATTCCTCCAGAATAAGCGTCTGCAGCGTTTCGCCGCTGGCAGTAACCACCTGGAGCCATTCCGGCCAATCCTGTAGGTTGCTGATATCCTCTTCATCCGGCGAGAGCTTGGCATCCCAGATGAACTTGGGCTCCAGCGGACGACCATTATACTGGAAAACTCCGGTCTTAGCCATCATCTCGACGTGGCTTACATCCGGGTCCTGGGTCAACGAGTCACTGCCGTCATGCACCATTTCACCCGGCAGGAAGCCCACGCCTTTGGTCATGACGACATACTCGTCGTTGCCGGCACTGGAATTGAGATCGCTATAGCGCAAAACGCGGATGTTGTCCAGGCCGTATTTGGCATACACCGCCGGCACCGTCTGGGTCTTCTCGCCGAAGGCCTGACCGGCGAAGTACCGGCTGGTAATATCCTTGTTCGGGAATTTGAACACCTGCTGCATGTTTTCCGCCGACAGGCCGACGTAGACGCTGTCGGTGTTGTTCCAGCGCTTGTCGATATGGACGAATTGCATGCCGGGGTTGTTGCCGGCCATGTGTGTGAGCGCCTTGGCCGTGCGCCATTCCATGAGCGCTTCGTTGTATAGATTCTGGTCAGCGGTGATTTCATCCCACTGCCCCGATTCCTTGAGATATGTGTTGAAATCCTTGGTCAAGAACCGTTCCTTGAACAGGCCGAAGTAATAAAAGAGGATGTCCCGCCCGTAGTGGAAAACGGTTCCTTTGGGCAGGCCCGACGTGGCAAGAATGATTTTGCCATACTGCGGCTCTTCGTCACCGAAGCTTGCGACGCCGAAGCCGGTGTGGTTATTGCCGTCGGTGGGGGCGATCATGGTATAGATGCTGGCGGTTATCTTGTCCTCGTCATCGGGATCGTAAAGGCCGAGTTGCGAATAATAGGCCTTCATCTTTTCCACGTCGTCGTTCAGGCCGATGACAACATTTCGGTCCATGAGCGAGGACACCGCGTAGTGGGAGGTATATCCGGTGAGGCTTTCCTCGTGGTTACCCTGCCACCAGTGCCGGAAGGCGTCGATCAGGAACTCGTCGTCGTCATCGACGTCGACCGAAATGGTTTTCGGATACACCAAGGTGACAGTGAAGCCCATGTCGAAATACATGTTAGGCTTGACGGCGTCGACCTCGGCGTCCTCTTCGATAACCATGTGCAACAGGACCATTTCCCGCCAGTCCCGCAGCGCTTCCTTTTCCTCATCCGTCAGACCGTTGTACTGCGGATCGTTGTCGATGCCGTTGATGTCGACGGTGAAGGCGAAGTCCTTGAGGAAGTAATAATCGGTAACTTTGCCGTCGCGGTCGTCATACACATGGATGCCGTTCGGACTGTTGTCATGACCATCGATAGTAGGGAGATAACTGGTGTTGGCCATCCAGTTGTCGGCTCGGACCGCGCGTTGGTAATCTTCGTTGAACTGGGTTGATCCGTGAAACAGCAGCGGCACCAATTTGCCGTCGCTGTCACGGTAATAGTCAGGGACGCCCGCCACGATTTGATCATCTGACAAAACGCGGTTGGCGGGCGGATTCAATAGGACGTTACCGTTGTACTTCGCCGGCACGCCGTCGGCGTCGACGTAGAGCTGGTACCCCAGCATTTCCTCAAGGGTGAGGATGCGGGTGTGGATGGTCTGCTTGGAACTGGCGTGCGTATCGTTCACGCTGAAATTGCCGATGTGGTAGTTGCCGCCGTCGGTACTGGAACTGGTGGGATACCCGCCATACATCGCCCAGCGATACCGACCGTTCCAGGCGGTGTTGGGAACGGGATAACTGGTACGGAGAGGATCGTCGGAGGTAGAATATCCCAGATTGGACGGCGTGTCCCAGGAGGAAGCGTCCCGCACCAGGAACCGGCCGCTTTGGTCTTTTATCCACAACAAGACAGTCCAACGCCGGCGGGCATCGGACAGCTTGTTATCCAGCGGGCGTCGGTAGGCATTGAGATTGGTGTTCTTGGTCTTGTTCTTGGTATGGTAGCCGATGGGAAGCTGCCGCCAGTAGTTCTCTTTCCAACTATCCACTTGCGCCTGGGTGGCGCTGGCGGCGGGGAAGTCCGCATCCACGAAATTAAGGTAGAATTTCAGCACATTGTCCACCGTACCAACCGCCAGCGCTTTTTCGGCATACACCGAAGCGATGGAGTCCGCGCCCCGGGTAACGGTGATCAACCCGTCATCGCCGACCTCGACGCTTCGGCCATAGCCGTACCGCAGGTAAGAACCGCTTTCCTGCAGAACTTCATAGTCTATATTGGTGTACTTACCGCCAAAGACCAATTCGTCCCACACCTCTTCATCCGGATTCAAGGCTTCCATCTGCTGGTGGATGACGTTGCCGGCGTCGGGGATGCCCCAGGTGTCGTCGCGGAAGTACGGCGTCCGCGGAATTTGCGGGTTGTATTCCGTTCCGTGCTGGAAGTGCATGGTAAGCCGGCCGATGTTCCAGGTGTCGTTGACCACCGAATACAATTGCGACGGCACGTTGGCGATGGCCGCCAGACCTTCGATTACCTCTTCCCGGATGACATCCTTTTTCGACGCCTTGAAGGAATAATGATCCTCACCCGAGACGATGAAGTTCATGGAGGAAATGCTGTCGTAGTCGGCGGGCAAGTTGCTTTCCTTGGTATCGCCAACCAGACCGGACGGGGAGTCGGTGTGCAACACCGCCAGCTGGTTGAGGTCGTTCATGGACGACGAGAAGCTCAGGCTCACCACCGTGCGCACGGTGGCTTCGGAAGGCATCCGGACGTCCACCCGCCCGGTTTCGGTTTTCCGGCGAGCAGAGGAGATAATTTCGTAGGCGCCGGTGAAGGTATTCACGGAATCAACGCCGTAGTTATATTCGCCCGGATCGATCTGGGACAGCCACCCGCCCGGTTGCGCGTCGGAGGCGCCGGTTTCCTGG
>JAJBSZ010000445.1 GCA_020861125.1 Planctomycetota bacterium
GAGGTGGTGCGCCCGTTCAGGCCTTCCTCGGTGATGCGGTAATTGGTGCGCAGCAGTTTGGACAGCACCCCGGGCCAGCGCACGTGGGACGGAAACCGCGCCCCGTCGCCCCCGGGGACATACCCCCAGGTGTTGGAGTCGCCGTAGCACAGGATGCCCTTTTTAACCGCTTCTTCAAGTTCCATAACTTCCTCCGTGGTGGCGGGCGGCCACCCGACCCGCGGGCGGCCGGCCCCCCGGGTTATTCGTCCGGTATCGTGGTGACGGTGATGGCATCGGCGGCGCCGACCTGGCCGAAGCTGGTGCCGGAAATCACGATGATCCGATCGCCGGCCCGGACCAGACCGTGATCTTTCAAATATTTGGTCGACGCGACACTGAGCTCGTTGCGGCTGGCGATATTGGGCGCGTGCACCGGCGTCACGCCCCAATAGAGGTGCAGCCGGCGCATGGCGGCGACGCTGGGGGTATAAGCGATGATCGGCACGAAGGGCCGCGCCTTGGACATGAACAGGGCAGTGCCGCCGGTCTGGGTGTGCACCACCACCGCCTTGGCATCCAGGTTTTCCACCAGCTTCAGGGCCGCCCGGCCGAGAGCGTCCTGCATCGGGTTTTCCGCCGACACCCCGCCCAGCCACTCCCAGTGGGGCGGGTGAATCTTCAAATACTTCTCCGTCTCCACCGCGATGGAAGACATCATCCGCACCGCTCCCACCGGGTCGACGCCGGCGGCGGTCTCGCCCGACAGCATCACCGCATCGGTGCCGTCAACAATGGCGTTGGCGACGTCCGACACCTCGGCCCGGGTGGGGATGGCATTGGTGGTCATGGACTCCAGCATCTGGGTGGCGGTGATGACGTAGCGGTCGCAGGCATTGGCCAGCCGGATGAGCCGCTTCTGCAGCATCGGCACCCGCGGCAACGGCATTTCAATGCCCAGATCGCCCCGCGCCACCATGATGCCGTCCGACCGCCTGACGATCTCGTCGATGCAGTCGATGGCCTCCGGCTTCTCGATCTTGGCGATGACCCGGATCTTGGAATACGCCTTGGCCAAGGCCTCGCGCACCGGATCCATGTCCTCGGGCCGGCGGATAAAGGACAGGGCGACGAAATCCACCCCCTCGGCGATGCCGACCTTGAGGTCGTTCATGTCCTTTTCCGTCACCGATGGCGCCGACACGTCGACCCCGGGCAGGTTCATCCCCTTGTTGTTCTTGAGAATGCCGCCGCGCAACACCTTGGCCCTGATCTCGTCGCCGGAAGTGGACAGGACCTCCAGCTCCAGCTGGCCGTCGTCCAGCATGATGTGCTCGCCCGGCTTGACGTCCCGGGGCAACTGTTCGTACTGGGTCTGGAACTTCTCCGGCGTGCCCAACACCTCCTCGGAGGTGATGACCGTCTCGGCACCGGTCGCCAGTTCGATGGCGCCGTTTTCCATCTGGCCGACCCGAACCTTCGGGCCACACAAGTCCTGGAGGATAGCCACGTCCTGGCCAACGGCCTGGGAGGCGAAACGGATGCGGGCGATGGCCTCGCGATGGGTCTCGTGGGTTCCGTGGGAAAAATTCAACCGGAAAACGTTCACGCCCGATGTGATCAACTCGGCGATGGTTTCCTGGGAATCCGAAGCTGGCCCCAAGGTGGCCACGATCTTGGTATAACGCATGGAACGGTCTCCTTGCCTACAGGCAGTGCGGCCGCGTGCGATCCCCTCGGTCGCCATGGCGCCGCTGGCGGTCAAGCAACTCCGGTCGGATTATAGCCGATCTTCCCCCGCTACCGGTACCGAAAAGTTTACCCGCCTCGCTCTTGCGTCCTGGCGGGTAAAACATATTATTTGGTAACTCCTTGCAATTCCCGGAAGGGAATAGAAACGGCAGCGGCTTCATGTTGGAACTGCAACAGACACTGGCCAATCTGGCTCCGAGAGTAACCCAATGCATGACGCTCCCGGGGGAATACAACCCCCGGCGGGGGTTGGCCATTTATGCTCTGCCGGCTTCCGGGTATTCGCCGGCCTCGCCCGGCGTTGTCCTCGGGGAAGCTCTGGCGGCCCGCAGCGGTCTCGGCTGCACCCTTCTCGAAGGCATTCCGGCCCGCATCCCCGAGGGCGCGGTGGTGGTTGGCGATTACAACCTGCTCCGCGCCAACCGGCCGGACCTCATCGCCGACATTCCCGAACTGCGGGAACCCGGCCAGTACGCCGTCCGCCTCGGCCACCACGCCCTCGTTACCGCCCCGACGGGCGAAGGTCTGGCCACCGGCATGCAGACCCTGGCGATGATGGTGCTCCGCCATGCGGAAAATACCCTGCCCGGCGCCCTGGTGATCGACGCTCCCCTCTGCAGTTCCCGCGGCCTGGCGGTAGAGGTGCGGAGCGGGGAACTGGGCGTCAACCTCCTGATGCAGATGGTTTCGTTTGCCGCCACCTTCAAGGCCAACCGGCTGCACCTGATCCTGGGCGACGACTTCGACCCCGGCCGGGAAATTCCCGGCGTGGAAGCCTTCACCGCCGCCTGCGCCTCCTTCGGCATCGGCATCGGGGTGCGGCTGCCCTGGCTTGGCCGAATTCTCTCCGGGCAGAAAACCGTCGGCGAAATCTGGAGCAATATCCGGGCCGTGGCCCGGGTGTTCGGCGCGAGCGAGGCGGCGCTGGACGATCCGGCGCCACCGGATCCGCCGGAGGAGGTGTGCCAGCGGATCGTCGATTCCCTGATGCGGGGCGAAGTCGGGTTGCGGACATTTTCCCTGGACGCCTGGATTCTGGCCAATGCCGTTTGCCGCATCGCCGACCTCCGGGCCATGGGCGTGTCCGGCTGGTACCGGATGCACGAAGCCGCCATCCTGCCGCCGCCGCAACTGGACGGCCTGCCCGTCCGCCTCGACATCCAGGCGCCCGTGCCCGGGTTTTCCGCCAAAAGCCTGGACGCCTATTTCCAGCGCCTCGATGCCGCCACCACCTGGCTGTTTCGGCGCGAACGGCGGAAGATGTTCGTCTCCTTCCGGAATATCGGGGTCAGCCACCTGTGGCAGAACATGCTCTATCCCGCCGCCACCGGGCTAATCGCCGCCTGGGGCCGGCCGGAACAGGCCGAACAGTGCGCCTGGGTGTTTGCCAATCTCCTCTACGGAGAGTCGGCGGTGCCGATCATGGATATGTGGGACACGGTCGCCAGCGCCTTTCCGGCACACCTCAGCCCGGCCGACGAGACCGTCCTGCGGCAAACCGCCTACGGCGCCTGGCCGGAGGAGGACGGCTTCCGGGTTCTGGCGGCGGTGGACTGGGCGGAAGTAGCCACCAATGTCCGGGCCGCCGCCGAAACGCTCAAAGCCACCGTCGACGGGTTGTCCCGCAACGCCGGCACCCTCACCGGCGCCCGCCTCGCCCTCTACGCCCTGTCGTGGCTGCACTGTTTCCATGCCCTCCTGCCGGAATTGGAGCGGCGGCGGAGCGCGCACTACGACGAGGACGGCCGGACCGAACCGATCGCCAAGGACCTCTACACCGCCTTCCTCGTCTGGCAAACCCAACTGCGGGAAATGGTGGCGGATTCCGGCCTGGAACTGCCGGAGATGGACCAGGTGGAATCCATGGGCCTGCGGCTCAAAGGCCTGTGCGAAGGAATTTTCGAATAAACCGCCTTCCCCGGCGGCAGACCTCGGCGGACCGAACTTCCATGGCGATTGCGAACCGCAGCGAAGCTGCCTGTTTTCTGGTGGGAATCCTTGCCGCCGGCCGGCGCGAACTGGCGGCGGCGGCCGAGGCCGTGACGGAGCGGTTCGGTCCGGCGGACCGGGGCAGCCGCGTCTGGCCCTTCGACAGCACCGCCTACTACCGGGACGAACTCGGTGACCGCCCGCTGCGGGCTTTCCTCGCCTCTGCCGCTCCGTTCGACACCACCCGCCTGTCGGAGCGAAAGCTGGCCAGCAATTCCCTGGAAAACGAACTCGCCCGCCGCCTCGGCGGGCCCAGCCGGCGGCCGGTGAACCTCGATCCCGGCTACCTGACCCTGGCCAAGCTGGTCTTGGCCAGCGCCAAGAACTACGCCCACCGCATCCACCTCCGGGACGGCATCTTCGCCGAGGTGACGCTGCAGTACCGCCACGGCGCCTGGCGCTCGTTGCCCTGGACCTTTCCCGATTACGCCTCGGGCCGGTATGACGGCTTTCTTCTCGACCTGCGCCGGAGCCTCGCGCGGCGGCCGGCCGGGTGACTGCCGGGCTGGCGGAAGCGGGAATCCCCTGTACACGGCCGGCGGAAGCGGGTAGGATCTTCCGAAAAAGAGGTCCGCCCAGCGGCAGGATGCCGGGAGTTCAGCCCATGCCCCGAGAAACCGAAGCCAAGATCAAGGTCCATAATCTGGAGCCCTACCGCGCCACCCTCGACCAGTTGGGCGCCGCCAACGAGGGCGAATGCCTGGAGCGCAACTGGGTGTTCGACACCGCCCTGGGCGATCTGCGGGGCGACGGCATCCTCCTCCGCATCCGCAACACCGGCGGTCCCGGCGGGGTGCTGACGGTGAAACGCCGGGTGCAGGGCGGCGAGTTCAAGACCCGCGAGGAGATCGAGTCCATGGTGGACTCCACCGAGGACCTGATGCGGCAGCTGGAGATCGTCGGGTTTCAGGTGAAGTGGGTCTATGAGAAATACCGGGAAACCTGGATCTGGCGCGACTGCGTGGTGACCCTGGACGAGTGCCCCGAGATCGGGTACTTTATCGAGATCGAGGGCTCGCCCGGCGGCATCCGCAGCGTCGCCGCCGAATTGGGGCTGGATCCCAACCAGCACATCGCCGACACCTATCTCGGCCTGTGGCAGAAGTTTCTCGAGGAAAACGGCGAAGCGCCGCGCAACATGATCTTTACCCGGGAAAAAACGGAGGAATATCGCCGGCGTTCCACCACTGTCGTTTTCCGCCGGGAGAACGGCTCCCGCCCCTCCCCCTATGCCGGAAGCATGAAAGAACGGAAACCATGACCCTGATTGAAAAACTCCGTGCCGGAGAGACCGATCCCCGGCTCGCCGCCACCGCCCGCCAGGAATCCATCTGCGAAGCGGATCTCGCCGCAGGCCTCCGGGACGGCACCATCGTCATTCCCTGGGCGGAAGGCCACGACCTCGGCCGGCCCATCGCCGTGGGCAAGGGCTGCCGGGTCAAGGTTAACGCCAACATCGGCACCAGCCCGGACAAGTCCGGAGTGGAGGAGGAGCTGGTGAAACTGCGGGCGGCCGTGGACGCCGGCGCCGACGCGGTGATGGACCTCTCCACCGGCGGCGACATCCGCGCCATCCGCCAGCGCATCCGCGAAGAGTGTCCGGTATCCCTTGGCAGCGTGCCCATGTACGAGGCCGCCTTCATGGCGGTGCAACGGGGTGAACCGTTCCGGAAGATGACGGAAAAGGACATGCTGGAGGCGGTGCGCCTGCATGTCGAAGACGGGGTCGACTTCGTCACCGTCCACTGCGGCATCACCAGGGCCGCCGTGGATTTTGTCCGGGAAAACACCCGGGTCTGCGGCATCACCAGCCGGGGCGGGTCCCTTCTCGCCCGCTGGATGGTGGCCAACAACCAGGAAAATCCGCTCTACACCCACTTCGACGAGGTGGTGGATCTCTGTAAATCGCGGGACGTGGCCCTATCCCTCGGCGACGCCCTCCGGCCGGGGGCCCTGGCCGATGCCGGCGACCGGGCCCAGATCCACGAACTCTACACCCTCGGCGAACTGGCCCGCCGGGCTCGCGCCCGGGGCTGTCAGGTGTTTATCGAAGGCCCGGGCCATGTGCCCTTCAACCAGATCGTCGCCCAGATGCAACTGGAAAAGATCGCCTGCGACAACGCGCCGTTCTATGTGCTCGGTCCCCTGGTCACCGACGTCGCCCCGGGCTACGACCACCTCGTCGGCGCCATCGGCGGCACCCTGGCCGCCACCGCCGGCGCCGATTTCCTCTGCTACGTCACCCCGGCCGAGCACCTGCGGCTGCCCGACGCCGCCGACGTCCGGGCCGGCGTCATCGCCTCGCGCATCGCCGCCCACGCCGCCGACATCGCCAACGGCATCCCCGGCGCGCGGGATTGGGACGACGCCATGAGCCGGGCGCGCAAGGCGCGGGACTGGGAACGCCAGTTCGAGCTGGCCATCGACCCGGAATTGGCCCGGGCCAGCCGGGCCCAGGCCCAGCCCAAAAACGAAAGCGTGTGCTCGATGTGCGGCGAGTTCTGCGCCCTGCGGGACGAGGATGAACTTTTCTAAGTAGTACAGGTATAGGTTACCGGATCGTCCGCGCCCGCGGCGGCACTTGCGGCCGAGCCACTTTTCCTTGCTGGACGCGGGTCGGGGCTACCCTATGACGGTAGTACCAACCCGGAACGGTGGCGCTATCGGCCGGTGGAATTCCCCGGGGGTTGCCGGCCGGCCGCCATTGCCGGGGGCGGGCCGGGAGGCAAAGGACGCCGGCGGCACCGCCGGCGCCCGGTCCTGACAACAATTATTACTTGCAATGGGCTGGTTTAGCCGATAGTATGAAAGCAGGTGGGCGTACAGGGAGAAAGGTGGTTTCGCCATGCTGAACAAGTCCTGGCTCATGGCAATTGCCGGAGTTGCCCTTCTTCTTGGCGTCACCGTATCCGGTTGTCGCGACAAGCGCACCGCCATGGCGCCGTCCCGCGCCTCCGGTGGCACCGCCCGTCCCGGCGTCCGGCCGGCCGAGGTGCTTTCCGCCACAATCCGCCGTCCGCCCCGCGGGGAAGGAACCGCCTCCCTGGTGGTGCCTGCCGCCGGGCCGGTGGTGATGGCGGAAAACATCTACGTGCAGCCGGTCCACCAGCCGGTTACCTACGCCGCCGCCCCAATCCCCGTCACGGCAACCCACGTCGCCGCCGCGCCCCTGCCGGCCGCGTATCCCGAACCTGCATACCGCTATCAAGAGCCGCCGCGGGCCATGCCCGGCCCGGAACTGGCCATGGCACGGGCAACCTTACCGGCCCCGGCGCCGGTACCGGCCTCCCGACCGATCCCGCCCATCCCCGAGCTGGAACCGGTGCGCCTGCGGGTCCCGGCGCCCGTGACCACCAGCCGACCGGTGGCGGAGATCATGATGAGCCAGACGCCGGACAGCCAGGAGTTCCGCCAAGCCCTGGCCCCGCTGCAACCGCCGCCAGCCGTCGACGCCGGTCAGGGCTGGGTACCGTCGCCGGTAACCGCCATGCGGTTTTAACGCCGACCGCATGCCACACCACCCGCGGCATTATGTTGTTTCCCCATGGACGCTTTCCCGCGTCCATTTTTCGTAAGCGAAGACGGACGGAGACGGCCGATGGCCACCGAACCCTCCCCGGCCGCCGAGGACGACCTCCGGCGGTTTCAGGAACAGGAGATCGGGCCGCTGATCCCCCAGGCGGACCGCCTGCGGGCCGGTGCGGCGCACCGGGCGTTTCTGGCGGCGGCGGCGGTGTTCGTTCTGCTGCTGGCCGGATTTTCCTCCGTACCATGGGCCTTCCGCCGGCCGGACGGGGAGGGAACCATCTGGTTTTCCGTGATCCTGTTCGCCGCGGCGCTGGCCGGGGTCGCCCACCACTGGCTGCGGCGACGGTTCCAGCGCCAGGCTGAGGAAACCACCCGCGCCCTCCTGTTTTCCCGGCTGGCCACCCGCCTCGGCCCCGGGATCGGGTACGACGCCCGCCGCCGGCTGGAGGACGAAGCGGGCCAGGCCGGCCTGTTCGACACCGCCGGCGCCCAGTACGACCGCCGGGCGGCGGCGGGCGCGTTTTACGGCGAGGCAGCCGGCGCCGCGTTTGCCTTCGCGCCGGCGTGGACGGAACGGGCGGCACCCCATGGCTGCCGGATCCGGCGGGGTATCCGCTTCAGCGGGTTCCTCGGCCTGGTGGCGGAGGAACCAAGCGAACAGCCTTTGTCCATCCTTACCTATCCCAAAGCCGAAGGGATGACGGCAGCGGCGGCGGCAGCACGGCTGGATCCCTCGACCCGGCTGCACCGGAGGCGGCGGGCGGTGCGGGCGGAATCGGCAAAGATGGATCAGCCAACAGGGGAGGCATCAGAACAGGCCAAAGGGTCGGAGCGGTCGCGGACCAACGCTTTCGTGCCGACGGCCACCGGCTGCCCGGAGGTGGACGATCGCTTTGCCACCTTCGCCGCCGGCACAGCGACCGAGGAAGCCCTCGCCGATCACGGCGCCAGAATGGCATTTCTCATAAAGGAATGGGAACCCTGGACCGACGGTCTGGCCCTGTCGCGGACCCCCGGGACAACCGGCTTCGCGGTGACCACCGGGCAGCCCTTCGCAGCACTACCGGCGGTGGAGTGCGTGCGGGACTTTGCCACCTTCCGCGCCTTCATGGCTGGCTTGACCCATTGCCGCCGCAGCGTGGCGGCGTTGGCCGCGCCCCGCGCCGACGGTAGCCACAGCGACGGCTAGGTCAGGCTGCAACCGCTTCGAAAAAACCTCTCGTCCTCGGCTCCGTCCTCCGTTACCTCCTCAGCAACGACGCTCCGATTTCTACAAATCGTAGTACAGGCTGAATTCGATGGGTTGGGGCATCTGGTTGTAGACCGCCGCCTCGGCTCGCTTGTTGGCGATCCAGATATCGATCAACCGGTCGGGAAACACGCCGCCGGCGGTGAGGAAATCGTGGTCCGCCTCCAGCGCGTCCAGCGCCTGATCCAGGGTGCGGGGCAGTTGCCGGATTCGGGCCTGCTCCTCGGGCGATAGGGTGTAGAGGTTGAAGTCGTAGGGTCCGAATCCGGCCTGGTGGGGGTCGATACCCTTCTGGATGCCGTCCAGTCCCGCCATGAGAATGGCGGCGTAGGCGTAGTAGGGATTGCAGGTGGCGTCGGGGCTACGCAGTTCAAACCGCTTCGCCGCCGGCGATTTGGCATAGGCCGGAATGCGGATGACGGAACTGCGGTTGGAGGTGGCGTAGCCGATGGTCACCGGCGCCTCGTAGCCGGGCACCAGGCGTTTGTAGGAATTGGTGCTCGGGTTGGTGAAGGCGCAGAGGGCGGGCGCGTGGCTGAGGAGGCCGCCGATAAAAGCCAGGGCGGTGCGGCTGAGCTGGGAATAGCCTTCCGGGTCGTAGAACAGCGGCTGGCCGTCCTTGAACAGGTGCATGTGGACGTGCATGCCGTTGCCGGCCTCGCCGTACAGGGGTTTCGGCATGAAGGTGACGGTGCGCTGTTCCTTGAAGGCGGCGTTCTTTATCAGGTACTTGGTCATCATGGTCTTGTCGGCCATCTCCAGCATGCCGCCAAACTCCACCTCGATTTACACCTGCCCCGAACCGCCCACCTCGTGGTGATGGTATTTTACCC
>JAJBSZ010000337.1 GCA_020861125.1 Planctomycetota bacterium
GATCTCGGTGGTCCGGAAGATCTCGAAATCCTCGGTCCGGCGCAGCCAGTGGCGGCTGCCGAAGTGGGCGGCCAGCATGGCGACCGCCGCGCCCAGCAGGAGCGAGAGGGCGGCCGCGAACATGGACTTGGCGGCGGTGTCGGCGAATTCATCCGCCTTCACCCGCGCCTGGGCCATGGCGGTATTGATGTATTCGCGCGCCTCGTGGACTTCTTCCCGCGCCTCGTCGATGGCATACTTGGCCTGGTTGACGCTGCGGTTGTAGAGGGCCAGGGCACTGTCAACCGCCTGCTCCGCTTCCGGGCGGGTAAGGTTGCGGGTGCGCTTGAGGCCGGCGACGGCGTTGTCCCGATCGTTGTCGCTGGTGATGGTGGCGAGGCGATTCTGCTGCTTGTCCAGGAAAGCGCCAATGATGGCGTCGTAGTTATTGGCATCGAGGCGGATCTGGTTCAGGGTGGACCGGAGGTCGGCCCGGGCGGCGCGGATCTGACCCTGAAGGTAGTCGGGCTGCAAGGTGGGAATGCCGGTGTCAGCCAGAACTTCAGAAACATCCTGGGCCATTTCCTGCGGTTCAAAATCGATATTCACGTTCTTGCCGATGTAATCCACCGCGCCCGAGGCGAGGTCGGCAATGCCGCCGCCGACACCGGAGACCACCGAGGCGGCGCCGGAGCCGACGGTTTCCACCGCCGAACCCACGGTCCGGGCAGCGCTGCTCATCGCCTGCATGCCGATGATGGCGCCAACCAGGAGCAGGGTGGCCCAGGTCATGAAGCCATGCTCATACCCGCGCACGCCGCCCAGGAAACCGGCCATATAACCGCCAGCGGCGAGGCTCACGATGATGGTGAGTATCGACCAAATGCCGAAAGTGGTGCCCAACCCGGAAAACGGGGTGTTGGACATGGGATCAATAACGGTAAAGCCGAGGGCGATACCCAGCATTCCCATGATCATGGAAACAGCCAAGGCGGTGACGACCCCGGCCAAAACCGCCCGCCAGGAAAATCGTGTCTTGAACATAACTTCTCCTTTTGCAAATAAAAATCCTACCCCGTATGTATTTTTTTAACGTACCTAGTGTACATACGCTCTCTGTTTGTGTATCTTGCGGCGTGAGGGCATCCTTTACCGATCCTCGTTTTTCGAATCGGGTTGAACCGGTTGCCGGCGGCACTCCTGGTGGGCTGGAAGACGGCGGCCGCTGCCTGGTCTCGGCCCGGGCCGGCCGTGGATATGGCGACGATGGCAGAAGGTTGAGGCGTGTGGAAACCAAACCACCGCCTCCCCTTAGGAAGACGGTGGTGGTTGCCAACTGGAGGCGGTGGGTCGGTGGGCGGATTATTTTCGCCGCCGCCGCCGCCGTTTTTTATTGCCGCCAGGTTCGGATTTCGCTCCCTTGTCGGCCTTTTTCTTGCCAGGCGGCGGCGCGTCATGGCCGCGCTGTTCCGGATGCACGTCGTCGTAATCCGGTTCGAGGTATTTGGCGGCGAAGGATATTTCGCTGGCGGGTGGTTCACGCCGGCTGTCGTACAGCGTCTTGTCCCACAGCCCCATTTCCACCCCCCGGGCGTGCACGGCGATGGCCGGCGCCAGGGCGGTGAGGGTGATCAGGTCTTCCCAGGGAATACCCGCCAGGCAGGCCTGGATCTCCGGGCCGTTCACCTCCGCCAGCGCCGGGTCGCCAGCGAGGAGGAGGACATGGGCGGCGGCCAGGCTCTGGGCGATGGCGGCTTCCCGGTCCAGGCGTTGCCAGGAATCGGGGGGAATAAACCCGAGGGGATTTTCTTCCAGCGGCGCTTTCGGGAACGTCCGCCAGGCCAAATCCACCGGCGTCCCGACCAGGGAAGGATCCCACCCTCGCCAGGCCGACAGGTGCCGCGAAGCCGCCAGCGCCAGGGAATGTTGACGCGTTTTGGCCAGCGCCACCCGTTCCGGGTCGGGATCCAGGCCGGCGATGATGGACCAGGCGCTTTGCCGCCACACCATATCGGTAAGGGCAGGGTCCCCGTCGGGCGGGGTGTAGTCGCCCAACCGGGCGCGGTCGTTTTCCTCAACGGCGGCGGTATAGAGGTCGAAATCCCGGCTGTCCCCCGAAGCGCGGGCGGCGGCGAGCATCAGGGCCAACTGCAGCGGCCCGGTGTCCGGGTCCGGACGGGAGATGTCGCCGTCCGGCGCCGGTTTTCCGTCCATGCCGTGGAGCCGGAATTTTTCCCGCTTCAACCGGTCCATCCATTTGCCGGCGATGGAGCGGAATTTTTCCTGGCTCTCGGGGGCGATGGCCGCGGTCATCAGACCACGGCTCACGGCGAAGGCCCAGGCCACGTGGTTGACCACCCGGGGCTGGGCATAAAACCCGCGGCCGTCGGTGGCGAGCCCGCCGACGAGAAAGGATTTGGGCGCCACCGTGGCCAGGCGGATGAGCCCGCCGATGAGGCGGTCGAGAATGGCCTCGTCGCCGGGCGCCTCGATGCCGATCTCCAGACGGAGAAGATAGCCGTCGAACAAGAGGGCATGGTTGCGGCAGGTGTGGTAAAAGCCGCCGCCTTCCCCAAGGGGGTTCGGCAGGTTATTGCGCGCTTCCTTGGCGGTGGCGAAGGCCTTGGAGGGAAAGTCATCGGGGCTGGAGGCGTAGTCGTACGGCAGGCCGATCTTCCGGAAGAGGAATTTTTGTTCCACCGCCGACTGGACCCGGCGGATGACGTCGTCGAGATACAGGGGTTCGGTTTCAGGTGCGGTCGTCATGGGAGGTTCATTTCGTTATGGCCATTTCTTCGGCGAGGAAGGACACCACCCGTTCCTCCTCATCCAGGGTAAGGAGAACCCGTCGGGTCCGGTCCGGTTCGATGCTGGTAAACAACACATAGACCGAATAAGGAACAAAACTGTTGGTCGCATAGTCTTCCAGCCGCCGCCGGCTGTCGGGGATCCGGACGCCCGGCAGGAACAGTTCTTCCCCCAGATCCCGCAGGCGTCCGTAGTCGGCCTGCCGCGCCGCCGCCAGAAATGCTGCCAGCCGTTCCTCGTCGACTGACCCGGTCGATGCCGCCGTCGTCGGGGAAGCCGGCGGCCGGGAAGGGGCAAACAGCAGCCAGCCGAGGCCCAGGGCGAGGGCGAACACCAGAGCCAAAGCCACCGCGAACCACCGCAACCGGATCCCTCCGGCCGGCTTGTGGTCGGGGAATTCCGGCTGGAATGGTGATGGAACTTCTCGCATGGCGCACGCTCTCCGGACCCGACCGCGGTAGGCCGTATCATATGGGTTTATTCGGCTTTTTCCTATAGTTTTTCCGGTGATTTCCCTTGCAACCCGCCGACCAGTTGCGAAAATGGTACCCGTTTGCGCGTCCCCTGGAGCGTTATCCGGATGCGTCCGGTTCGCCTATCCGCCAGCGCTGGGACTGTCCGGCCGCCGGCAGTCCGGTCGGGGACGGCTGCGTTCGGCTGCTGAGGCCGCCCGGCACCTGTCGGGCGGCCAGTAATTTTATAACCGCCCGGCCGCGGCGCCGGCGGGAAAGGAAGGGCGTATGGCCAAGATGTGGAAAGGCAGGTTCACCGGCGGCACCCATCCCCTAATGGAGGCGTTCGGTCAATCCATTTCCTTCGATCAGGAGCTGGGCCGCCAGGATGTGGCCGGCAGTCTGGCCCACGCCAAGATGCTGCACGCGGTCGGGCTGTTGGCCAACAAGGACTATGCGGCGATTAAAAAGGGCCTCGAGGCCATAGCCCGCGACATGGCGGCGGGCAAACTCCAGTACGACCCCGCCAACGAAGACATCCACATGTCGGTGGAAGCGGAGCTCACCGCCCGCATCGGCGAGCCGGCCAAGAAGCTCCATACCGGACGTTCCCGAAACGATCAGGTGGCCACCGACCTCCGGCTGTGGACACGGGAAAAACAGGACGCGATCAGGGAGCGGCTGCGGGCGGTGATGCTCGCCCTTATGGCGCTGGCGGAACGGGAACGCAAGACCGTGATCCCCGGCTATACCCACCTGCAGCGGGCCCAGCCGGTGTTGTTGTCGCACCATTTTATGGCCTACGTCGAGATGTTTGGTCGCGATCGCGAGCGTCTGGCCGACTGCCGCCGCCGCACCAACCGCCTGCCGTTGGGGTCCGGCGCTCTGGCCGGCACCACCCTGCCCCTGGATCGGGACTTCGTCCGGCGCGAACTCGGCTTCGACGCTCTGTGCGAGAACTCCATGGACGCGGTGTCGGACCGGGATTTCGTTCTGGAGACCCTGTCCTGCCTTTCCCTCGTCGCCATCCACACCAGCCGGCTGGCCGAGGACGTGATCCTCTGGACCTCATCCGAATGGGGGTTGGCCAAGCTGGATGACGCCTGGTCCACCGGCAGTTCCATCATGCCGCAGAAACGCAACCCGGATCTGCTGGAGCTCACCCGGGGCAAAACCGGTCGGGTCGTCGGTGCCCTGGTGTCCCTGCTCATGACGGTCAAGGGCCTGCCCATGACCTACAACCGCGATCTTCAGGAGGACAAGGAGCCGCTGTTCGACGCCGTGCGGACGGTGGATTTCGTCCTGGAATGTCTGGCCGCGTTTCTCCCCACCCTGGTTTTCGACCGGGACCGGGCGCGGTCGATGCTGGCGGACGGCTTTCTTGAAGCCACGGTGCTGGCGGAATACCTGGTGGAAAAGGGCCTGCCGTTCCGGAGCGCCCATGAGGTGTCCGGCGGTCTGGTGCGTCTGGCGGAGGAAACCGGCCGCAATCTTCGGGACCTCGACCACGACGAACTGCGCGCCGCGAGTCCTCTCATCGGCATCGACATCTACCGGCGTCTGGATCCGGCCTTGACCCCGGGCAGTTACCGCTCGGCGGGCGGCGCCAGCCCGGGCAGCGTCAGCCGCGCCCTGCGGGTATGGAAAAAAAGGCTGGCGCCATGAAGACGGTGATCGTACTCGGCGCCACCGGTTCGGTGGGCGGCAGCGTTCTGGCGGTGGTGCGCGACCATCCCGACGCCTTCCGGGTGGTCGGCCTGGTGGCCGGACGCGGCGGGGAAAAATTGGCGGCACTGGCCCGGGAATTTCCCGACGCCGCGGTGGCGTTGGGCCGCGGCACCGACAGCGGCCTCTTTGCCGGCGCCATCTCCGAATCGGGACGGCGCGGTCGTTTTTACGCTGAACCGGACGGAGCCCTGCGCCTTCTCGCCGAAGTGGAAGCCGACATCTGCGTGGCGGCGGTCGCCGGAACCGCCGGCCTGGAACTGGCCTTTGCCGCCGCCGCCCGGGGCATGCGGATTCTCCTCGCCAACAAAGAGGTACTGGTATCGGCGGGCCGCCTGTTCATGGACGCCGCCCGGGCCGGCGGCGCCCGGGTATTGCCGCTGGATTCGGAACACACCGCTCTGTGGCAGTGCCTTGAAAACCATCCGACGGAGGAAGTGGAAAAGCTGATCATCACCGCCAGCGGCGGGCCGTTCCGGGAGTGGCCGGTGGAGCGCATGGCCGAGGCGACGCCAGCCGACGCTCTGGCCCATCCGGTCTGGCGCATGGGGGCCAAAATCAGCGTCGACTCCGCCACCCTGGCCAACAAGGCGTTGGAACTGATGGAAGCGCACCAGCTATTCGGTTTCGCCTGGGACGCCATGGAAATCGTCGTCCACCGGCAGTCGGCGGTGCACGGCCTGATCGAGTTCGTCGACGGTTCAATTCTGGCCCATCTCGGCATTTGCGATATGCGCCAGCCCATCGCCTACATGCTGTTTTATCCCCACCGGCGGCCCAACCGCCTGCCGCGGATGGATCTGGTGGCCCTCGGCCGGCTGGACTTCGAGGCGCCGGATGTCGACCGCTTTCCGCTGCTCCGCCTCGGCCTGGAGGCGGGCCGGCGCGGCGGCAAATACCCCGCCTGTTATAACGCGGCCAACGAGGCCGCGGTGGAATTGTTTTTACAAAACCGCCTGCCCTTCCCCGGTATCGCCGACGCGGTAGCCCGCGCCATGGCCGGGTGCGATCGGGGGGATTTCAGCCGGTTGGATCAGGTCTTCGCCGTGCATGAACAGGCGCGCCGCGCCGTCCTGGAATTTGCCGGCCGGGCCTAATCCACCGGGCGGAGGTTATCCCGCGCCACCATCCGCCACCACCACCCGCAGGGCGTTGTCGTTGTCGGATGCTTCCAGGCGTTGTCCCGGCTGGACCACGGCGAATTCCGCTTCCGGCCACTCCCCGCCCAAGAGCATTGCCACCAGCCGCGTATCCAGCCGTTGCCGTTCGAACCGCCAGCCGTTTCGGGCCGCGTACTGCGCCACGTACTGGCGTTCCGCCGCCGCGTCGGGGTTGGCCGGGCTTTCCAGATAGACGGCCCGGGCGTAATTTTCCTTCCAGGACTCGGTCAAAACTTCCATGAGATACGCCGCTTCCACCTCGCCGTGGCGTTCCGCCAACTGCCGGCGGAGCTGGTCGGCGTTTCCGGGCGCGTCGTCTTCCACCGCGGCGCCGAATCCCGGAGCCACCCGGTCGCGGTGGGCGAGATACCCGCGGCTGAACCAGTAGGTGCCGGGGTGGGCGGCCAGCTGGTCCCGATGGCGGCGGGCTGAGCCGAGGTGGAGGGCAATGCAGTCGTGGACACGGGGTATGACCAGACGGGAATCCGGCGGCGGCGCCAGGCCGTGGGCGGCGCGGCTGCACAGCCCGAAGAGAAGAAGGATGGCGTCGTAGGCCTGACCGGCGCAGGCGGCGATCCGGTCCCGGACGGCGGCGTGGAGGTCGCGGGGCCGGTTATGCAGCGCCATGGGCAGCCAGTCCCGGTCCACCGTCGCCGCCGCACCGCCGGCTGCCAGAATGGCTTCCGCCTCCTCCCGCAACACGGCGCATCCGATGAGCTTCCGGCGCATCGCCTTCTCCTGCCCGAGTGGTAGGGCCTGCCGGCTGCTACAGCCACCGTTTGCGTTTCATGTACAGGACCGGCAGCAGGGCGGTCGCCGTCATGAACAGGACGGACAGGGGATAGCCGTAGGACCAGCCCAATTCCGGCATGCGCTGAAAATTCATGCCATACACCCCGGCGATGAGCATCGGCGGCGACCGCACCAGGGTGACGATGGAGAGTATGCGGATAATCTTGGTTTCCTCAAGGTTGATGATGCCCAGGGTGGCATCGAGGTTGAAGGAGAGCTTGTTCATGAAAAACCCGGCCTCATCCGACAGGGCGGTACAGTCGTTTTTCATACCTTTAAAGATCTCCTTGTGCTGGCCCAGGCGCTCGTCCGGCAGGTAGGTGGCGACGAAGTTGATGATGCGGTGTAGGGAAGCGATGCTTTCCCGGATGCTCGCGACCCGTTCACCCATGCCGCCCATGCGGCGGAGGGCTTCGTCCAGGGCATGGCTGTCGGGGCCGGGGGCGCGCGCGTCGCGACTGGCGAACAGCACCGAGGTCAGGTGTTCCATATGCCGCATGGCCGCTTCCAGGTTGTCGGCGCGGTTGCCGACTTCGGCGTCGAGGAGACGGCAGAGGATGGCCAGGGCGGTCTCGCCGGCAGCGGTATCGCTGGCGGTCTCGCAAAAGGATTCGAGCTCGTGGTAGCGCACGGTGAGGAGCACGGTTTCAGATAGGATAAATGCCACCGGCAACGGCGGTCCCACCGCGTGCACGGCGTTCAGGAGGGAGCCGATCATCACCAGGGTATCGCCCTCGGGATAGAGACGGCTGGAGAGTTCGATCGACATCATCGCCTCGCGGCTGGGAACAGCCACATCCAGGCGACGCTCCAGCCAGGCGAGTTCCGCGGCGGTGGGCGACAGGGCATCCAGCCAGATGATATCCTCTCTCCCGTCGGGATCGGGGACAACCTCCAGTCCCCCGCCCTCCCGGTTGCGATAGGCCGTGATCATGCCGTGTCCGTCCGTCGCCGTGGTCCGTCCCTCCCCTGTCCCAGATAACTGTACCGGTTCCGCATCGCTCATGCCGGGTGGTTGACAACAAAGGCGGCGGCCCGGGCGGCCGCCGCCGATGCAGACTCGGACCCACCTCCGCCGGCCGGTTGCGGCTCCGGAACCGGCCGGTCCTTCAGCTCCGTACCAGATTGGGCAGGAACATGACGATGGACGGGATGAAGGTGATAAGCAGCAAGCAGACGATCATCACGATGATGAAAGGAATTATGCCCCGCGTCACCACCTCCAGCGGGACATTCCCCACCCGGGCCGCGACGAAGAGGTTGATCCCCAAGGGCGGGGTGACGAAGCCGATGGCGAGATTCACCACCATGATCAGGCCGAAATGGATGGGATTGAGGCCGAGCTGGGTCGCCACCGGCAGGAGGATCGGCGACAGGACGATGATGGCCGGCGTGGTGTCCATGAAACAGCCCACCATGAGCAGCAGCAGGTTGACAAGGAGGAGAATGACGACGCCGTTGCTGGTGAGGTTGAGGATGGTCTCGGTGATCATGGCCGGGATCTGCTCCACCGTCAAGATGCGGGTAAAGGCGGTGGCGCAGCCGAGGATGACCATGGTGGTGCCGGTGGTGGAGCAGGCGTTGGCGATGGGCCGGAGCACGGTGCGGAAGGTCAATTCCCGGTGGATGAGGACGCCGCAGAAAAAGGCATACACCACCGCCACCGCCGCCGCCTCGGTGGGGGTGAAGACGCCGGCGTAGATACCGCCAAGGATGATGATGGGATTGATGAGCGCCCATTTCGCGTCCCAGCCCACACTCCAGGCCTTGCGCCAGGAAAACGGCTCGCTGTCGCCCGTCCAGCCTTGTCCGGCGCAGTAGAAATAGCAATAACCGATCAGCGCGCCGCCGATGAGCAGTCCGGGGAAAAAGCCGCCCAGGAACATGTCGGCGATGGAGGTGCCGGTGGCGACGCCGAAAATCACCATGGGAATGCTCGGCGGGATGATGACGCCGATGCAGCCGGCGGCGGCGATCACCGCCAGGGTAAAGGATCGGCTGTAGCCGCGGCGGAGCATGGACGGCACCACCATGCCGCCCACGGCCGCCACCGTGGCCGGTCCGGATCCGGAGACGGCGGCGAAGAACATGCACACCACCACGGTGACGATGGACAGACCACCGGTTATGCGGCCGAAAAAGACGTTGCAGAAATCGAGGATGCGCTTCGACACCCCGCCCGCGCCCATTAACTCGCCGGCGAGGATGAACAGGGGGATGGCCATGATCGGAAAAGAATCGCAGCCGGAGATGAGAGACTCATAGACGTATCCGGTGGACAGGGACTCGCCGGCGACGATGGCCATGAGGGACGACATGCCGATGGCGATGCCC
>JAJBSZ010000230.1 GCA_020861125.1 Planctomycetota bacterium
CCCAGTGCCTGCATGGTGATGACCAGCCCGGTGGGACGGCCGGCGGGATCGACCAGGATCGCCAGCTTCTGCCGGCCGCGGTTCATTTCGGCCAGAGCCCGGGTCCGGCTGGCGCCGGCCGGCACCAGCACCAGTCGGCGCAAGGGCACCATGGCGTCGCCGGCGCTGATGCTTTCGAGCTCCATGATCCGACTGGCCATCCGGCTCTGCTCCTCGCTCAAAACCTCGTCCGCCACCCCGGCGTGGATCTGCTCCAGGAGCAGACTGCGCTGGCTGTTGGAGATGGCTGCGTCGCCGCCGGCTCCCACCAGCCGGCGGAGCAGGGCGGAAAGGTGGTTGAGAATCCACACCAGCGGGGTGAAGGCAACACGGAACACGGTGAACGCCCGGACCAAAGACAGGGCCAGACGGTCGGCGCTGGAATAGGCGAGCTGTTTGGGCAAGGACTCGGTGAACACGAAAAAGAATGGGGCGATGATGGCGGTGGTGACCAGCTCCGCCTGCGGTACCGCCCAGGCGCTGAGCTGGGCGGAGAAGAAAAAGGTGGCGGTATAGGCGGCCACGTTGCTTTCAATCAGGATGGTGGTGACCATGGCATCCATGCGGTCGAGGACGGCCAGCACCGCCGCCGCCCGCCTTTCCCCCTTGTCGGCCCGGATGCGCAGCCGCACCCGGCTCACCCGGTACAGGGCGGTTTCCATTGCCGACGCCAGGGCGCAGAGGAGGACCGACGCGGCCAGCCCGAGAAAGTGGAGAAATGTAATCACGGCGCGCCCTCCCAGGTGGGAGCTGGACGGGCGCCCGGCACCAGCTCCAGCGCGACCTCCGTCACCCGGTTGCGGCGGGTACCGAGGACGGTCATATCCATATTGCCGATGCGGACCCGGTCGCCGGGACGGGCAACCCGGCCGAGGAGCGCCGTAACCAACCCGCCGACGGTGGCGCTTCGGGGGATTGCCTCCGCCACCCCGAAAAGTTCCCGCCATTCCTTGACGCTCAGCCGGCCGGAAACCACGTAACGGCCGTCCCGTTCCCGGACCTCGGTGGGGGGCGGTGCGCCGTTTTCGCCGAAATGGCCGAGCACCTCGTCCATGATATCCTGCAGGGTGAAAAAACCGATGATACGGCCGCGTTCGTCCACCACGGCGAAGAGGTCGCCGCCGCCGTTCTTGATCCGTTCCAGCACCTGGTCCGCCCGGTCGTGCTCCGAGAAGAAGCGGAACTCCTTAAGAAAACTCTCGGCCGATCCCTCCCGGGCGTTTTCCCGTCCGCCAAGTTCGGCGTACACCTCCCGGGCGTCGACCCAACCGGCCAGATCGTCCTGCCGCTCGTCCAGGACCGGCAACTTGCAGTGCCGGGCCTGCCGCGCCAGGGCGATGATCTCGGCCGGCGATGCCCCGGGCGGCAGCGGCGTCACATCCATCCGCGGCACCATGATGTCGCGGACCCGTACCTCGGGCAGCCCGACGATACCGTCGATCAGTTCGTATTCACCGTCGCTGATCACCCCGTCGGCCCGGCTGAGCTTCACCAGCAGCCGCAATTCCTCCTCCCGCACCACTCCGGCGTCGGCGGTCTCGAATGCCACCGCCCGCTCGATGCCGGTGACCACGGCGCTAAGGACCCGCATCGGCCGATCCAGCACCCGGTACACCAGCCATACCGGCAGTGCGGTCAGCCGCGCCACCAAGAGGCTTGAGGCTATGGCCAATTGTTTGGGAAACACCTCGCCGAAAAACACCACCACCAGCAGGCTCGCGCCGCTGAACAGAAACGCCGTCCCGCCGCCGTAGGCCCGGCCAAGGGATGCTGCCACACCGGCGGTGAGGGCGAAGGTGAGAATATTGACCGCCATGTTGCAGAAGAGAATGGTGGGCAGGAGCGATTTCAGGTTGCCGTGCAGGGCGGCGATGATGCGGTCGAAGCGGAGACGGCTGCGGCGGGCGCGGTTGAGTTCGGGGGCGGTAAGGGAAAACAGGGACGTCTCGCAGCCGGAGAAGGTGGCGGAGACCACAAGGAGCACGGCCATGGCCGCCATCGCCAAAAGATGCTCGCGGACGAGGGGTCTGAAGAGACCGGTAAGTTCCTGGAAAATCGACATAGGCGGGCGCCAAAAAGCGAACCGGCTCCCGCGGTCAGGAGCCGGTTCGCCTCGGGGACAATGCGGTCCTCAACCCTGGGCCGTGGCCAGTTTCTCCACATGCACCTTGCGTTTGGTCATCTCAAACTTGACCACGCCCTCGGTGAGGGCGAACAGGGTGAAATCGCGGCCCTGTCCGACGCCGGCGCCGGGGTGGAAGCGGTTGCCCTTCTGGCGGATGATGATGGTGCCGGGGGTGACCTTCTCGCCGCCGAAGCGCTTGACGCCGCGGAATTTGGGTTTGGAATCGCGGCCGTTGCGGCTGCTTCCCTGACCGACTTTATGTGCCATGGCGAACTCCTTTTGGTAAAACGGGTGAACGGTAGTGTCAGGGAATCAGCCGGTGATGCCGGTGATCTCGACCCGGTGGTAGCGTTGGCGGTGGCCCTTGGTGGTCATGCTGTCCTTGCGGCGGCGGAAGAAGACGGCGCGGGTTTTCTCCCCCTTGACCTCCTGCAATACCTTGGCCGAAACGGCGGCGCCTTCGACCTGGGGGGCGCCAATGCGGGAACCGGCGCCGTCGACGATCATCAGAACATCGGTGAACGTAACATCCTGGCCGGCTTCGGCGGACAGCAATTCCACTTCGATAACGTCGCCCGGGGCCACTATAACCTGCTTACCCCCGGTACGAATAACCGCTTGCGTAGACATCGCGACTCCTCACAATCTGATTCGGGTAACGTCCGCCGCCCTTGGGCCGCGTGGACAAACATACCACTCGGGCGCTGGCCGGGCGGCCGCCGCCGAGAGTTGACATGGCCATTATAAAAAGGCTGCGGCGGCGATCCAGCAAAAAAAAGGAAAAATCCCGCCTAACGTCACCGGCGGGCGGTCGGGTGTCCTCATCCCGATATCCGGGGAAGAAGGGGCCGCCGCCTGGGCCACCGCCGTGGATCCCCATTGCGGCCGGCCGCGCCTCCGCTACAATAGGCGCCGTGGGCGGCATTGCCGGTGGCCGGGGGCGGACCCGGGCCGGCCCGCCGGGGTTCTGGAAAGGAATTGTCATGGAGCGCATCGTGTTACCGGGGTCGGATCTGACCGTATCGAAATTGTCCCTCGGCACCTGGAGCATGTCCGGGTCGAAGAATTGGGGCGCCAACGACGCCGACGAATCGGTGCGCACCATTCAGGCCGCCCTCGACCACGGCATAAACTTTATCGACTCCGCCGCCCGCTACAACGACGGCGAGGCGGAACGGCTGTTGGGCCGGGCACTCAAGGGCCGGCGGGCGGAGGCGGTGGTGGCCACCAAGATCTATACCGACGACCTCGGCTACGACGACGCCATCCGCGAGTGTGACTACTGCCTGCAACGGCTCGATACCGACTACATTGATCTCTTCCAAATCCACTGGCCGAGCCGGACCATCCCGTTCGACGAAACCCTCCGCGCCTTTGACACCCTGAAACGGGACGGTAAAATACGCGCTGTCGGCATCTGCAACGCCGGTCCGCAGAGCATCGCCGCGGTCGCGGGCCACGCCGTCACCAACCAGTTGCCCTACAACCTCCTCTGGCGGCAGATTGAAGACCGCATCCTGCCCGACTCCCAGGCGGCCGGCCTGTCCGTCTGGCCCTACTGTCCGCTGGCCCAGGGGCTCCTTACCGGCAAGTTCCGCTCTATCGACGACGTGCCGCTGCCGCGCCGGGAGGTGCGCTACTATTCCGGTGAATGGAAACAGGGCCGCCACACCGACACCGGGTTCGAGGCGGAAATCTTCGCCTTCCTTGCCGACCTGCAGAAGATCGTCGACAGCAGCGGCATTCCCATGACCGCCCTGGCCCTGGCGTTCCTCAAGGATCGGCCGGGAGTCGGCAGCGTACTTATCGGCGCCCGCGACCGGCGGCAGCTTCTGGATAACCTCGCCCAGTTCGAGACGCCGGTACCGGCGGATGTCATGGCGGCGGTGCTGCGCCTGTCGGACGCCCTGAAACCGAAGATGGGCACCAACCCCGACATGTGGGAGAACAAGGACGGCGGCCGGATGTTCTGACCGTCGGCGGCTTACCGCCCGACCGAGAAGGCCGGGAAAACCGCCAGGCCGTAAGGCCAACCCAAAATGCACGGCCAAAAAGCGCGGCCCGCCTCTCACGTGAGGCGGGCCGCTTGGTTGCTCGGGTAGCTGGTGGGTGAGGTAGCTAACCTCCGGAGCCTACTCCAGACCGAAGCCGGCGATTTCAAAGCTGCCGTCGTCGTTCAGATTTTCCCGCTTGCCCAGCCCGTAGACCGGAATGTCCGGCGACACGTACCAGATCTGGTAGGGCTCGCCGTCCCGGCTTACTTCCACCGCCACGCCCTCGTACTCCGCACCCCGGATGCTGAAGGTGTCCGGATAGCAGCGGAGGGTGACGCTGGTGTCGCTGGGCACCGGCGGCGCCGTTTCCGGTTCGCCCGCCGTTTCGGTGACGGTGGAACTTTCCACCACTTCCCCGTCGTAGATGTTGTCCACCCGGATGATCACCTCCGCCTCCGGGCCTTCGCCGTTCCGTTCGGCCACGGTGTGGCGTTGGATATAGCCGTCGGGCAACGAGAATTCCACCCACTCGCCGACCGCGGACACCGCCATGCGGTTGGGGAGCATGGTCACCTCTTCCGCTCCCGCCAGGCCGACGGCACCCAGCAGCAGGACGGCAACAAGAATGTGTTTCATGCAGAGAGCCTCCTTTAAGGCTATGCCGCACGGGCGCCGGCTGCCGGGCCGCTGCACCGGTATTTGCGGCAAGGCGGATTCCCGGCGGGGCGGCTGTCCCGTGCGGCTGGGGCTAGCGTCGGGTCGGCGCAATGATGATCGAACTGTTCTTCCCCGTGGGGATCACGAGCCCGTGGAGACGCGCCTTCACCGGCGGCGGCTGGTAATGCTGGCCGTCCACCGGGGCACGTTCGCCGAACGCGGCCATCGCCGGTCCGGAAAACGCCACCAGCAGGGCAAGCGTGACATACGCTATGGTGCGCATACAGGTCCTTTCCATCAAGACAACAGGAAAACCTACGGTTGCGAGAGTGTATACCAACTGTACGAATCCGGTTGCCCAGTGTCAACCGCCGGACGGCCTGACGGCTCGGATCAGCCGGGTGCGGAAGTCGGATGGAACAGCGCCTGGACCGTTTCGTCGCCCGAAATTCTCCGGCTGGGACGGCGGATCAAGGCTCACCGACGCCGGGTGTCCTCTTCCTGCCGACCCGGGCCGGTGAGGGTCTGACGGAGGAATTCAGCCGCCTGCTGCAGGGCGATTCTCCCGCCTTCCAGATCCCGGTGGTAAAACTGGAACACATGCGGATACCCGGGCCAGACGGACAAGGTGACAGGCACGTCGGCCTCGGCCGCGTTGGCGACGAGGGTGACGGCGTCCATCAGCAGCCGCTCGTGGGATCCTACCTGCACCAAAAGAGGCGGAAAACCGCGCGGGTCGGCGAAAACCGGGGAGAGGAGCGGGTCCCGAAGGTCATGATCGCGGGAGTAGGCCGCTGCCGCCGTGGTCAGGAGATCGAGGGGGACGGCGGCGTCGACCGCGGCTTTATGCGCGTGGCTCCGGCCGCCCAGGCTGAGGTCGGTCCAGGGGGAAAGGAGATACGCTCCGGCCGGCATGGGCAGGTCGGCCTCGCGGATGCGCTGCAGCAGCGCCAGCGCCAGGCCGCCGCCAGCCGAATCGCCAGCCAGGGCGATAGCGCCCGGTGCGAAACCGTCGGCCAGCAGCATCCGGTAGGCCGCCAGGGCGTTATCCACCGCCGCCGGAAAGGGGTGTTCCGGCGCCAGCGGGTAGTCCAGGGAAAAGCAGCGCATTGCCGCCGCCGTGGCGAGAAAGGCGGTGATGGCCTGGGGCGTTTCGGCGCTGCCGAAACAATAGGCGCCGCCGTGCAGGTACAGGACAACCTGGTGCCGGTTCGCCCCGTCCGGGTCGAGCCAACAGCCCTTGACCCCGTCCCGGTCCCACGGCGTGACGGTGACGGCGGGGGCGGCGCGGGCGTGCGCCGCCGCCATGGCGGCGAAACCGGTCCGGGTCGCGGCCAGCACCGTTGCCGGATCCGGTTCCGCCTCGGGGGCGGCGGTGGCGTCCATCGGTACCGGCGTCAGGGCGGCCAGGGCGGCCTGTTCTCCCGGGCTGAGGTAGCGGTTCCAGACGGTTTCCCGAAGCGCCGTGGCGTCGGCGCCATGGGCGACCGCGACCGTAAGGAAAAGGGCGGCAAGGAGGGGCGGTTTTTTCATTATCGTTTCCTTTGTCTTCAGGTGGCAGTGAATCGGTTGGCGGCGGCGCGCATTGTTTCCCGCACCCGGACGCCGAAGGGGCACCGGCGTTCGCAGGCGCCGCAGTGGCTGCAGGCTGATGCCCGCCGGGCCAGTGACTGGTAATGTTCCCGGGCCAAGTGGTCGCCGGCCTCGGCCAGGTCGAGAAAGCGGTGGACCGCGGCGATATCGATGGCCGCCGGGCAGGGGAGGCAATGGTTGCAGTAGACGCAGGTGCCGCGCAGGCGGGCGGGCCGAAGGTCGCGGATCCAGGCGTAGTCCCGCTCCGCCGGGCTGGCCTGGTAAAGGTGCACTGCCTGCCGCAGCTCGTCCAGCGACTTGATGCCCACCACCGCCGACCGCACGGCCGGGCGGTCCAGGGCATACTGGAGACATTGGGTCACCGACAGCGCCTGGCCGAAGGGAGAGGTACGGTCGTTAAGCAGCAGACCGCCGGCGAAAGGTTTCATCACGATGATGCCGAGGCCCTGCCGCCGGCATTCGTCATAGAACGCGGCACGCCGGCGGCTGGCGCGATCCGGTGCGTCGGCCGGCGCTGCCAGGCCCTCGAAAGCCAGGTGGTTGACCGGATCGAAATCGTAGGCCGGATTCAGGCTGAACAGGCACAGGTCGAAGCCCCCCGCGGCCAGGAACCGCTCGGCGATGTCGATGGTGTGGGTGGCGAAGCCGACCTGCCGCAGGACTCCGTCCCGCCGCAGCCGCAGGGCATAGTCGTACACGCCGGAGGCAAAAACCTCCTCGTAGTCCTCCGCCTCGTCGACGCAGTGGATGAAGCCGGCGTCGGCATAGTCGGTGCCCAACTGTCGCAGATGGGCGGCGAACCACCGCTGCACCGTGGCCAGGTCCCGCGTCCGCGCGTACTGCCCGTCGGGGAAGGTCAGGCCCAGATGCATTTGGTAGACAAATTCCCCGCGCCGTCCCGCCAGAGCCGGCCCGAGCCGCGCCAGGGGCGTGTCGTAGGCCATGGCAAAATCCAGGAGGTTGATACCGTTGTCGCCGGCGTAAGCCAGGATCCGTCCGGTTTCCTCATGGTCGATCTCATGCCAGTGCACTGCACCGAGACCGATGGTGCTCACGGCCTGGCCGTTGGGGAGGGTTCGGTATTCCGTCATTGTCATGTTTCCTCGTACGCTGGTCCCGGCGGCATTTGGACGGCGGAAGACGGTCGGTGGCGGCCGGGCCTATGCCTGCCAGGCATACTGTCTTATTCATTATAAGTACTTGAACTTTTGGTAATTACGGATAGTATACAATAAGGCGGCACCGGTTGCGGGGTTTTTTTGCGGCCCATGCCGTCTCCGTCCTGGGGATCGCCAGACCAACGGCGTTCCCAACGGGAAAAAAGGCGGGGCCCGTCCATCGAACGCCTGCTAGTACACAGTCAATTTTGAAACTGTGGGCATCAACTTCTGCAAACACCGGTACGGTGAAGAAATTGACTGTGTACATAACCACGATCTCACTCTTGACTGTGTACTAGTCTTCTCTCTGTCATAAGGAGCAGCCATGAACAGACGCGATTTTCTCCGCACCGCCGGTTTCACCGCCGCCGGTGCCTTGTTGGGCGGGCGCCTTCCCGCCTTTGCATCGGCGGCGACCGGCCCCGCCGCCGCCCCTGCCACGGTGTACTTCACCCGCGACCTCAGTGCGGCCGGTCTCCAGAAGCTGTACGGCCTGGTAAACGGACCGCTCACCGGCAACATTGCGGTCAAGGTCCACACCGGCGAACCGCACGGGCCCAACATCATTCCCGTGCCCTGGGTCCGCGAGCTCTTGGCCACCATTTCCGGCGCCACGGTGGTGGAGACCAACGTGTTCTATGGCGGGCCCCGTTCCACCACCGAGGGCCACCGGGAGACCCTGCGGATCAACGGTTGGGACTTCGGTCCGGTCGATATTCTCGATGCCGACGGCGACGTGAATCTGCCGGTGCCGGGCGGCCGGTGGTACCGGGAGATCGCCATGGGCAAGAACCTCGTCAACTACGATTCCATGCTGGTCTTGACCCACTTCAAGGGCCACACCATGGGCGGATTCGGCGGCTCCCTCAAGAACATCGCCATCGGCTGTGCCTCCGGCCAGGTCGGCAAAAAGCAACTGCACCAGAGCGGCGACAATATGTGGGGCCATACCGGCGAACGGTTCATGGAAAACATGGCCGAGTCCGGCAAGGCGATTCTCAGCCATTTCGGTCCCCGGTTGACCTACATCAACGTCATGCGCAACATGTCGGTGGACTGCGATTGCGCTGGCACCGACGCCGCGCCGGTCACTACACCGGACATCGGCATTCTCGCCTCCACCGACCTGCTGGCCATCGATCAGGCCGCGGTGGATCTGGTCTACGCTCTGCCGGCGGCGGAGCGCCGGGACCTGGTGGAGCGCATTGAATCCCGCGCCGGACTCCGCCAGCTCTCGGCTATGGAAGAACTGGGCATGGGATCGCGGCAGTACGAATTGGTCCCCGTGGACTGAGGCCGATGCCGCCACCGGCGCGGCGTTATACCGCTCGGCCATCTCCCCCATCGCCTTTAGTCCTGCGAGAAAAGCCCCGGAAGCCCTGCCGTCACGGCAGGGCTTCCAGCGTTACGGTTGCCCCTTCCGGCAGGGCCGCCAGCCGGTCCTTACCGGCGGTGATGGCGCCGAGGATCACGAGTCCACCGCCGGCCGTGCCAAGGCCCCGGTAAAACAGGGCCAGGTTGCCCCAGGGGGCAAAGTACGCGACGTCCCCATCCGCCGCCGCGCCGCCGCCGTCGGTGGCCAGCTTACGGTCCAAAACCGCGATCTTTTCCGCACCGGCAAAATCCAGGAAGGTGAGGCTGAGGGGCAAACGGGATACGAGGTCCCGGC
>JAJBSZ010000413.1 GCA_020861125.1 Planctomycetota bacterium
GGGGATCATAGCGGTCGGGTCCTGGCGGTTGCCGGAAAAGGCGCTGCGCGGCGTCGAGAGGGGTGACGTGGTGGTTTCCCCACGCGCTGCCGCCTGGAGCCTGACGGTGGGTGGGCGGCTCCGTTTCGCCGCCCAGGTCGAGAAAGGAAAACTTGTGGTCAACGGCACGAACGCGGCGGATCCCGCCGCCGAGGCTTTCGCCGCCGATGCCATTGCCGCCGAAAACCCGGTCGGTACGGACACGCCGGCGCTGGCCGCGGTCGACGAGGCCCGGGTCGAAATGCGGGCGGAGGTCGGCCGGCTGGGGGTGACATTGGCAGAACTACGGCGGCTGGCCGTGGGGGAGGTGGTGGAATTTACCACCGGGGTCGAGCAGCCGGTGACCCTGGTGGCCGGCGGTCAGGCCATCGCCACCGGCGAGTTGGTGGACATTGGCGGCCGGGTCGGCGTACGGATCACCGCCATGGCGGGCAAAGGGCCGGACCCGGATGCCTAGGAAGCCGTTGATGGACAACGATCCGGAACGGGGCCGGCGGTTCATGGAGATCTGCGACCGGCTGTTTCCGGGAGTTTCCCGGGCCGAGCTGGCCGAGAAGCTGGGCGGGGTGTCTTCCGGCACGATCCGGAATTGGGAAATCGGCCGCGGTCTTTCCCGAGGCATTCTTGCCCGTCTGGAAAGCCTTGGCGTTTCCCTCGAGTATCTACTGCACGGGACCGGCCAGCCGCTGACCGCGCCCCGGGATGACGCGGAGCCGGCGACCCCTCCCCCGGCTCTGTCGCCGGCCGAAGCGCTGGCCGCCAATATGCGGCATTTGCGTAAGGAACGCTTTCCCGGTTGGGGCGGACAGCGGCGGTTCGCGGAATTCCTGGGCATCTCGGCCAACGACCTATGCATTTACGAATACGGCCGCGCCCTCCCCAACGAACAGCGGCTGGAGGACATGGCGGCCCGCCTCGGTCTGGAACCGGATTCCCTCGTGCGGCTTTTGCCCGGGGTCGCACCGGTGCGGTCGTCGCCGCCGACCTCGGCCGTGGCGGTCATGGACAGCCGGGTGGACGACGCCGGGCAACGGGAACTGGAAACGCTGCGGCGGGAAATCGCCGTCCTGCAGGCCAAGAACGAGGTGCTGCAGGCGCAGGTGGCGGCCCAGGAGGAGCGGATCCACGAACTGCGGGAAGCCAACTTCGCGCTCCGCAGCGCCTTTTATCTGGAAAACACCCCGGAAGGCGCGGAACGCCGCCGCAGACTCCTGGAGAAGCTGGAAGCGTCCCTCACGGTGAAACCGGGCCTTTTTTAACCCTTGCACGAGGCGGGAACTGGCATGCTGGGATTCGATCCGGTCGCACTCGCCGTCGGCCTTGGCCTGCTGGCGCTGCTGCCGTTTCTGGCGGTGATGGTGACCAGCTACGTCAAGCTGGTGGTGGTGTTCGGCCTGCTGCGCAATGCCATGGGCATCCAGCAAATCCCGCCGAACATGGTGGTGAACAGCATGGCTATCCTGCTGACCGTCTTCATCATGGCACCGGTGGGCCAGGAGATGTACCAGCGGGCGGGGGATGCCGGGATCACCGAGGCGCGCGGGTTGGGCGACCTGAATCCAGACAAGCTGGACCGGGTGGCCGAACCGCTGAAAGCGTTCCTCAAGAAACACTCCCATCCGTCGATGCGTATCCTATTTCTCCGGGCCGCCGCCCAGCTCTGGGGCGACGACGAGTCCCGTCTACCCGATCCCGAGGGGCTGTTCATCCTCGCCCCGGCCTTCATGCTGACGGAATTGACCCAGGCGTTTCAGGCGGGGTTTCTTCTTTACCTTCCGTTCGTGGTGGTGGATCTGGTCATCTCGAATATTCTGCTGGCGATGGGGATGATGATGGTGTCGCCGATGACCATTTCCCTGCCGTTCAAACTGCTGCTGTTTGTCATGATCAACGGCTGGACGCGGGTGATAGAAGGACTGATGGCGACCTACCGCTGACGGATGGCCACTGGAAGGAAAGGCACATGAGCGAAGCCGACATTCTCCATATCACCAAGGAAGCGATGCTCCTGGTGCTGATCCTGTCCCTGCCGCCCATCGTTGTCGCCTCCGTTCTCGGGGTGGCGGTGAGCCTGGGCCAGGCGATCACCCAGGTGCAGGAACAGACGCTTTCCTTTGCCGTGAAACTTCTGGGGGTAACGGTGACGCTGGTCATTACCTCGGCCTGGCTGGGACGGGAACTGCTGGTTTATGCCGTCCGGCTTTTCGATCAGGTCGCCAGAATGGGAGGATAAGCCGGGTGTCCGGGATGGCGGGATTTTTCGAATTCGCGGAAGACGGCAGGCGGTTCCTGCTGCTGGTCAGCGTGGCGATGGCCCGGCTGACTCCCGTGTTCCAAATTACCCCCTTCCTCGGCGGACGGCATTTGGGAACCGTGGCCCGGGGCACGCTGGCCTTTTCCCTCGCCCTGTTCCTCTCCTCCTGGCTCGCCGCCCATGCGCCGGCGGAGGCGATGGGGATCGGCCAGCTTTTACCGATCCTCATCAAGGAGGCTCTCCTGGGCACCCTGTTCGGGTTTCTTTCTTCCCTCGCCTTCTCCGCCGCCTCGGGCGTGGGTTTTCTGGTGGACAACCAGCGCGGCCTTTCCATGTCGCAGACCTCGGATCCGCTGACGGGAGAGGAGACGTCCCTGCTGGGCGGTTTGGCCATGCAGACGCTGGTCATGGTCTTCATCGCCGGCGGCGGCCTGGCGCTGTTTATTCAGGGCGTCCTGACGACCTATGCCTTCTGGCCGCCGTTTTCCTTTTGGCCCGACTGGTCGGCGGCGGCGGTGCGGGAGCTGGTGCTGGGCCAGTTCGCCTGGTATCTGGCGACGCTGACGGCGCTGGCGGCGCCGATGCTGCTGGTGTGTTTTCTCGTCGACTTCGGTATGGGCCTGATGAACCGCTTCGCCCCGCAGCTCAATGTCTTCTTCCTCGCCATGCCGGTGAAAAGCGGTCTGGTGCTGGCGCTGCTGGTGGTGTTTTGGGGCACGATGATCGCGGCCCTGCGTGGCGACCTGATGCGGTTGCCGCTGCTGTGGGAAGCCCTGCGCGGCGCCCTGGGTCTCCCGGCAGGCGGAGGCGGCTGATGGCTGGCGAAAAGACGGAACAGCCCACGGACAAAAAGCTCCGCGACGCCCGGGAACAGGGCCAGATCGCCAAAAGCCAGGAGGTTCCGGCCGCAGCGGTGGTGCTGGTGATGTTCCTGCTGGTCTGGGTGGGGTTCGACTTTTTCTGCGATGAAATAAAGGCGGCCATGCTGCTGGCGGCCGATTCCCTGGCGCTGCCCTTCGAGGATGCCGTCGGCATGGTGGTCGGCGCAGTGGCGCGGCTGTTCCTGCTGACGGCGGTGCCGGCGGTGCTGCTGGCGGCGGCGGCCGGGACAGTCGGGCATATCGCCCAGAGCGGCCTGTTGTTCGCCTTCAAGGCCGCCATGCCCAAACTGGACAAGCTCAATCCCAAGCAGTGGTTCTCCAAAGTGTTTTCCCTGAAAAATCTCGTGGAGTTCCTGCGCTCGCTGGTGAAAATAGCCGTGGTCTGCGTGGTGTTTTATCTGGTTTTCATGGCGGCACTGCCCGAGATTATCCGCCTGCCCGGTCATGGTCTGGCGGGGGTGGACGCCCTCCTGCGGCTGGTTATGCGCCGCACCGCCAGTTACTGCCTGGCGGCGTTCGCCGGCATCGCGGTCCTCGACTGGCTGTTCCAGCGCCAGCAATACCTCAAGGAAAACATGATGTCCAAGGAAGACGTCAAAAACGAATACAAAGAAATGGAAGGCGACCCGCAGATCAAGGGGCAGCGGCGGCAGCTGCACCAGGAGATGGCGATGAACGAACAGGCCGCTGCCGTGCGCCAGGCCGACGTCCTGATCACCAACCCGACGCACCTGGCCATCGCCATTGAATATAAGGAAGGTAAAACCCCGCTGCCGGTGATCCTGTCGAAAGGTGAGGGCCATCTGGCCAAACGGATGATTCAGGTGGCGGAGGAAGCCGGGGTGCCTATCATGCGCAACGTTCCCCTGGCCCACGACCTGTGGGAGCAGGGGCAGGAATTGGAATACATTCCCTCCGGCCTGATCGAGCCGGTGGCCGAGGTGCTCCGCTGGCTGCGGGAACTGCGGGACGGCGAAGGGAGCCGGCCATGAGCTCGCACATAACGGGGTCGCACGCGCCGGGTGCGGCCGGCTATTCTCCGGCCGATAGCCAAGGGGTGGAAGCGGCGGCCCAGGGCGAATGGAACGGCCTGACCGTCCTGGTCGACGCCGATCCGGCCAGCCTGATCGCCGATGCGGCCGAGGAACTCACCTTCTCCGCCAGCGAAACGGTGGAGAAAAAGGTGTCCGAGCGCAAGAAGACCGCCAAGGATCGGCCGGTAACGGCGGTGCGGCCGCCCGAAGAAGTGCTGGAGAAGATGCGGCGGCGGAACGAGGAGAAATTGGCCCGGCTGCTGGCGGCGGTGCGGGCAGGCGGCAACCCCGCCGCCTTCCACCAGGCGATGGACGCCTTTTCCGTCGACCCGAGCGAGCGCCACGCCGCCATGCTCTGGCTGGAGGATTCTCTGGCGGACGCGCCCTCCCTGGCCGCGATGGTGCGGCGGGAACGGGAACGCTACGAAAACGAGGAAGCGGCCGCCATCCAGGCCGGATACAATATCGACGGCGTCGAGGACACGGCGGCAACGGGCGGGACCGGCAAGGAGTTGTACCGGCGGACCATCCTCGGCCATGCCGGCATCGGCGAGATGATCGCCGCCATCCTCGACCGCGAAGGCGGAGAGGATTTTCTCGCCGCCGTGGATTACCTCCGGCGCGCGGTGGGGGCGGACCTCTCGGCCGCGACTCCGTCCATCGACACCCGCGAACTGGAAACGCTGAACAACGACCTGTACCACCTGCGGGCCATCGCCACGTTTACCCGGGAGTTCGACGGCGAGATGGAGAAGATTCGAACCCGGGCGGCCCTGCCGCCGCTGGACCGGGCCGGGCGGGAGACCCTTTCCCTCCTGTGCCGGATGAAGGAGGAACGGCTGGTCCGGCTGGACGGCCTGAAAACGATCCTGTCCCTGCAGGGCAAACAGAACGCCACCTACGACGTCCTCTGCCTCAGCCAGTGCCACCGCCTGGCGCACCGCCTCCCGGGAAAGCTGTTCACCGACGAGGACTCGCGCCAGCGGTTGCTGGCGGCCTGCCAGAAGATACTGGACGCCGCCATCGACCTCGAAGAAGCCCTGGCCGGAGACAACTGATATGGATCACTTCTCCTCCCTCCTGGCCGACTTTGCCCGGCGCCTCGGGCTGGTGCGGCTGACGCCCGGCAGTGCCGGCTGCGTGGAGCTTCTGATGGAACGGCTGGGGCGGCTGCAACTGGAGGCGGACGGCGACTGGCTGCTGGTTACCCTGGCCCGGCCAACCGATCCGTATGCCGTCGACTCCGCAGGGGCCCTGTTGGCGTTGATCCACTGGCGGGAAAATCATCCCTTACCGATCCACCCCGGCATGCGGGGGGAAGAATGGCTGACCCTGACGGCGAGAATTCCGCTGCCGACCGCCGACGTCCCGACCCTGGATCATGCCATTGAAATTCTGGCGCGCCTGCACGACGCCGCCGGGGAAACGGCGAAACGGTAATAGCCGCCGTACCGGGTCCGGTCGGGATGCGGTTGCGCCGGCCGGTCGGGACAGTGGCCCTGTCTGAAAGGAGCACGGCATGGCAAAGGTCGGCGGTTTCGATCCCAATCTCGGCCTCACCGCCCTCCGGGACGGCGGACAGGAGATCGGCCGAACCAACCTTCCCGCCTCCGCTCGGATAATCCCGGGCGCGGCACCGTCCCGCCCCGGCGAACTGCTTTTCGGCACGCTGTCCGGGTCCGGGTTACAGGAACGCTTCGCCCCGTACCTGGCGGTGGAGCCGCGCTTCCGGGAACTGTTGTCACCGGACGTTTTCTTCGAAGCGATGGAATCGGCCCGGCAGAGTTTCACCGGCACGGACGGCGAGGGCGGCAAGGATGACGGAGACGGCGGGACGGAAGAGGGGCCGCTGGTGGCGGCGGCGCGGCAGTTGGAACAAATCCTTTTGGACAAGACCCTGTGCGACATGCTGCGCACACTGCTACTGAAGGCCTAGGCATGCACCAGCGTGACGCCGAAGCGGTTCTCCTCTTGGCCGATTCGCTCCTCGGCGCCGGGCAACCGGCGGCGGCGGCGACGGTGCTGCGGGGTCTGGCCGCCTCCGGTACCGCTGACATTCGGGTGACGCGTCTGTTGGTCGCCGCCCTGCTGGAAGCGGGAAGCTACGTCGAGGCCGAGCCGGCGGCCCGTGAACTCGCAACCCAGGCGACGGGCGGCGATCTGGCGCCGGCTCTCTTCTTCCACGCGCATGCCCTGTGGGGCTGCGGCCGCACGGAAGAATGCCGGCGGGTGGTCGACCGGTTCGCGGCCGCCCTCGCCTCGGACGCGGACGGCGGGAAGGAAACCACCGGGTGAACGTACTGGCAAAACTCATCAACGCCATCAACCGCTACAACGACATCCTGCTGGTCGGGATGCTGATCTTCATTATTGCCCTGATGATCGTGCCCCTGCCGACACCGGTGGTGGACCTGCTGATCGGCACCAATCTGGCGCTGTCGGTAACCATGCTGCTGATCGCCACCTATATTCCCGGCGCCCTCGAGTTTTCGGTTTTCCCCTCGCTCCTGTTGTTCACCACCCTGTTCCGTCTGGCGCTGAACATCACCACCACCCGGCTGATCCTGCTGCACGCCAACGCCGGCGAAATCATCCAGACCTTTGGCGCCTTCGTGGTGGGCGGCAACCTCATCGTCGGATCCGTCATCTTCCTGATTCTCACCATCGTCCAGTTCCTGGTGATCGCCAAGGGAGCGGAACGGGTGTCGGAGGTGGGCGCCCGCTTCACCCTCGACGCCATGCCGGGAAAACAGATGTCCATCGACGCCGACATGCGCGCCGGCAGCATTACCATGGACGAGGCGCGGGCGCGGCGGGATCTGGTGCAGAAGGAAAGCCAGCTCTACGGCGCCATGGACGGGGCGATGAAATTCGTCAAGGGAGACGCCATCGCCGGCCTCATCATCACCGCCCTGAACGTCATCGCCGGCGTGTCGGTGGGGGTGCTGCAAAAGGGTATGGAAGCGCCGGCAGCCCTGCAGAAGTACGCCGTCCTCACCATCGGCGACGGTCTGGTCAGCCAGATTCCCGCTCTCCTCATTTCCATTACCGCCGGCATCATCGTCACCCGGGTGTCCAGTATCGATTCCGAACACCTCGGCGGCGATATCGGACGGCAGTTCCTCGCCCGACCGAAAGCGGTGATGATCGGCGGCCTGCTCATCTTCCTGTTCGCGCTGATCCCCGGCTTTCCCAAACCCCAACTGTTTTTCCTGGGCACCCTGATGCTGGCCATCGGCTACGGCCTGCGGCAAGCTGCCAAACCGGCCGACCCGACCGCCGCGGAAAGCCTGGCCGCCGCCCTGGCGCCGGCGGCGGAGGGGGCGGACAAGGGCGCGCGCCGGCCGGCGGAACCGGACGGGTTTTCCATCAGCGTGCCGGTGTTGGTGGATTTGGCGCCGGACATCCGCGATCGCCTGAACACCGAGGTCCTGAACGACGAAGTGATCCGCCTGCGGCGGGCGCTCAACGTTGATCTTGGCGTCCCCTTCCCGGGCATCACCCTCCGCTACGGCGACGACATTCCCGCCGGCCACTATGTGATCCGCCTGGACGAGATCCCGGCCACCCGCGGCTGGCTCAGGGCGGGTTCGGTGCTGGCGCGGGAAAAGGCCGAACACCTGCGGGTGCTGGGACTGGAGTTCCACGAGGACAAAAGCTTTCTGCCCGGACTTGCCACCCTGTGGCTGGCGGAATCTGACATTCCGGAGCTGGATCGACTGGGGGTGGCATGGCTGGACCCGGCGCGGATCATTTCCTACCACCTGTCTTTTGTTCTGAAACGCCACGCCTCGCATTTCATCGGCATTCAGGAGACGCGGCATCTCCTCAGCCAGATGGAGCGAACCTATCCGGAACTGGTCAAGGAGGCGCAGCGCCTGCTGCCGCTGCAGAAGATGGCGGAAATCTTCCAGCGCCTGGTGCAGGAGGAGGTGTCCATCCGCAACTTCCGGGCCGTTCTCGAAGCGCTTATCGAATGGGGTCCGAAGGAAAAAGACGCGCTGCTCCTCACCGAATACGTTCGCGAATCCCTCCGGCGGCAGATAAGCTACCAGTATGCCGGCGGCAACAACCAGCTTCCCGTCTACCTGTTGCATCCCGACGGGGAGGAAAAGGTGCGCAGCGCCATCCGCCAGACCTCGTCCGGCAGCTTTCTGGCACTGGCGCCGCAGGACGTATCCGCATTTCTCGCGAGCGTCAAAAAGGAGGTGGGACACCTGGAGGACTTCTCACGCCGGCCGGTGGTACTCACCTCGATGGATATCCGCCGGTACGTCAAAAAGGTCATCGAAGCGGAAATGCCCGACCTCATGGTGCTCTCCTACCAGGAGCTGACGCCCGAGGTGACGGTGCAGCCGCTGGGGAAAATAGTGTTTTAACGGTGGACGAGCGGGCGCCGGGGAACCGACGGAGAGTGTCCGTGGAGGCAGTGGCCAATCGAGCCGGGAAGGTGAAGCGGCTCACCCAGAGGAGATACGGCATGAATGATTTCGACCACGAATGCGACGCCACCCGCGATGCGGCATTGCGGAACATCGCTGAAAGCAACCGGCTGGCGGAGGCCTGGTCCGCCGCTGTCCGGGCCAAGACCGAATGGGAAGCGGACCTCGGTCTCACCCGGGAGAAGCGTCAACGCTTCTTCGCCGCCTTATCACCGGAAGACCGGAAAAAGGTCGACGAGGAAAACGAGCGTTTTCAGCGGGACATGACCCAGGATCTGGAACAGGCCACGGGCGGCGCCGCCGCCGTCAAACCGGGCGGCGGCCACCGTCGGCACTACGTGGTAAATATTTAAAATATTTTTTTTTTAAGTTGCCAAAAGCCGTATTTTGGTGGGGTGTTGACCAAACAACGACCCCACGAGA
>JAJBSZ010000412.1 GCA_020861125.1 Planctomycetota bacterium
CGGCGAATCCCTTGGAAGGTATTTCTCTCACCTTGCCCGGCATGGAAGGGTTGGGGGGCGGTGGCGAGGCGGAACGGGACGAACCGGAAACCGCGGTACCACCCCTGATGGGCTCCATGACGCCGCCGGCCGCCGCCACGGAACCGGAGGTGATCTGGGAGAGCCCGGCGGCGGGAACGGCTCCCTATGCCGGTGGCGGTGCGGTCGACTTTACCATGGATTCTTCCCTGTATGACCCGGCCTTTTCCGGCCTGCCGGCGGCAGACGACGCGTGGCCGGAAGGGGGGGCGGAGGAATTCTACTACGAGCCGACCGAAGGGGGTGAAATCGATTTTTCCTCTCCTTTCGCCAGCCCGTCCGACCCTGGGCCGGGCGGCGCCTTCGAACGGGCGATCATCGTCGATCAGGATAGTTTCGAAAACGATACGGCCCCGTTCGCGCCGGCACCGGCGACGACGGAAGCCCATGATTTTGGTCTTGTTGACAACGGCCCAGTCAACGACCACGGCCCGTTCGACGACCACGGCCCATTTGACGACGGCCTGTTCTCCGACCACCAGCCCACTCCACCCGACTCGGCCACCGCCGCCGAACCCATGGCCTTTCCCTCTCCGCCCGCCGGCGACGCGCCGCTGGTAGGGGATGCTGGACTGGCTGGGGACGAGACGTGGCCTCCGCCCTACGAGGGCGAGGAGCAGCCGGGCCTGAGCGATCCGTATGGTATGGAGGCGGCCGCTATGGAGCTGTTCGTGGAGCCGCGGCCGGGGCAGGTAGTCGTGGGAGAACCCTTGATCGCCGTAGACCCTGCTGACGAAATCGCAGCGCCCGTCGCGGAACCGGAGGCGGCTGCTTCCTATTCGTGGGAGGATTTCGGCTATGTCCTGCCCGAGAGCGAACCGGCGGCGCCGGCGGTGACGGCGGAAGGCGTGGAAGGCGTGGAAGGCGAAGGTCAAATATCCTTGGACACCGCTGACCAAATGCCGGCCCCACCGGCCGCAACCACGCCGACCGACGGGATGCCTGGGGATGGGGATTCCGGGGCAGAGGAGGATACCATCTGGTCGGACCCGGCGGCAGGTGATGTTTGGCCGGAGACGATGGTTGACCCCGAATCCGTAACGGATGCGGAGCCGGAAACGGCTCCGATGGCAGAGCCGGAAACGGAAACGGTGGTCGAACCGCTGGCGGAACCGGAACCGCCCGCCGGGGCGCCCGACGCCACCTTTGCCGCGCCTTCCGAATCGACCCCGCCGCCAGCCGCCACCGACCTGCCGGCAGGCGATCCCTTTACCAACCCGGCAGCGCCGATGCCGCCGGTCCGGCCGGAGGGAACCGTCACCGCGCCGCCCGGGAAGGACGTTCCCCTTCTCGGCGAGGGGTTGTTCCGGCGGTGATCCGATCGTGGCACGTTCCAGCACCCATTCGGCACCGGCGTCCACCTGTGGAGGCCGGTGTCGTGTTTCCCGTCACAGCCGATGCCGCCAACCGGAACGGTTCTCGCCGCCGCCGCGGGCCTCGCCCGGCGGCGGCGGCAGGCGGTAGCCGGGCTCGGGGTGGTTCGCCCGGCGGTGGTATCACGGTGGCGGCTTTTCCGCACGGAAAAGGGAAAAACCGGTGTTTCACGGGGTTTTTCCACCAGTACCGGAAGTTTTTTTTTGCCTCTTGACCCCACACGGTAATGGGATACCCTCGGGTCGTCCGGCTGACGGATCGAGACCACGGCATTGTCGGCTACGTCGCGGGCGATGGCGTTGGCGGAACGAAACGGCTGTTGGAACCTGGATACCAAGACTGCCCATGGATATTTCCCCGGATAAAAACACCTGCGCGGTATTTCTCAAGCGGGCCGAATACTTCCAAGCCGAGGGTCTGCCGCGGCATGCCCTGGCCCAACTGGATCTGGCGGTGTCGGCGGCACCCCGGGAGGCCGAAGCCCGGCTGTCCCGGGCCGAATGTTTGCGCCGTCAGGGTCGGCTGCAGGAGGCGGTGGCGGATCTGGCGGAAGCCCTGCGCCTTGCCCCGGACAATCCGGAACCGTACGTGATCATGGCCCAGACCCTGGCGGAATCGGACGATTTCGCCGCCGCACTGGATCACCTGCGCCAGGCGGAAGCCATCGATCCCGAGTGGCACCGAATCCATCTCATTCGCGGCGACGTCCTGCTGGCCCATGGCCGGGACCAGGAAGCGGGCGCGGTCTACCGCCGGGCCGTGGCCCTGGCCCCGGGTAATGTCGAGGCGTTGACTTCGCTTTCGTTTCTCCTTATGGATCAGGGTGTGGTCGGCGAGGCGGTCGACCTGGCGGAGACCGCTCTCGCCCTCGCACCCAACTGCGTCGATGCCCGACTCATCCAGGCCATGGCCATGGCGGCCCGGGGCCGGCCGGATCGGGCGGTGGACGTCCTGAACCGCGCCCTCCGCCTCAATCCGGATCACTTCCGCGCCCGTCTGGAACGGGGCGCGCTGTTTCTCCGGCTGCACCGGGTCGACGAAGCCTTTGCCGACTTCGGGTGGGCCGCCGCCGTCCAGCCGGACAATCTTCGGGCCCTCAGCGGGCTGGCGGAGAGTTCCTGGCGGTCGGGCCGGGTCAAGGAAGCCATCGACGCCTACAGCGAACTGATCGATTTGGGCCACGCCGGCGCCGAGACCTTCCTCGGCCGGGCCGACGCCCTGGCCCTGGCCGGCTGCCGGGAGGAGGCGGTGGCGGACTGTACCCGGGCGCTGGACCTGGATCCCACCAACCCCGATATTCTCGCCAGCCGCGGCGTTTTCAATATGGAAATCGGCGATTTTGCGGCGGCCATGACCGACCTCAGCCGGGCCATCGCCCTCGACGGTGATCTGGTGGAAGCCATCGTCGCCCGGGGCGACCTCCGGAGCCGGCAGGGCGACCTCGCCGGCGCCACCGCCGATTTCGCGGTGGCGGTACGGTTGAGTCCGGACGAACCGGATCTGGTGGCGCGGTGGATCCGTTCCATCGGCGACGCCGGCGATCCCGCCACCGCCCTGCGCCTGCTGGAAAAGGAACTCGCCGGCGGGTCTCCGGCGGTCAACCTGTTGTTGCTGAAAGCGGATTTGCTGGCCGAAGCCAGCCGTCCCGATGCTGCCCGGGCCTGCTACCGGGACATCATCCGCATGGCGCCCAATGAAATGGAACCGCACCTGCGCCTGGCGGAATTTCACGAGAACCGGTCGGAATGGGACAGCGCCCTGGCGGAATACGATCACGCTCTCCGGATCGAACCGTCCGATCCCTTTCCCCGCCTGATGCGGGCGGCGCTTCTGGACCGCATGGGTCTCGCCCGGGAAGCCGAATCCGAACGGGCCGTCGCCAGTGGTTTGCGCCGCATGCGGGGCCGGTAGGAGAACGTCCCGCCCCTGACCCTATAGGCCGCCACCGACGGGTCCAGATAAGACCCCAGACGCGGATCGGTTCCGGTGATTCCCGGCCTGCCGCCGGTTGCACCGGTCCCGGCGCTGTCGTGGCAGCCGGGTTCGGTGGCGTAAAGCCTTCCGGGAGGTAAATAATCGTTTCCACACCGTGGCTGCGTGACGTTCCCCCGACACCGGCATGGTGCTGTCCGAACCTGCGACATCATGGTCGGTTTCAGGTGTCGGCACACAGCCACGCCGCCGCCAAAGAGGCCGCCGCCCGACGCCCAGGCGGCAACGGCACGGCCATTCGGCGGGTGGAAGTATCGGCCGAAGAGAGCGGAGCGGCGAAACGGAAAACCGGGACCGGGTTTTCCTTGCCGGATTCCGGATCCGGGGTACAATAAACGCACCGCAAGCGAAGGTATTCTACCGCATCAGAGAATGGAGACACCACATGGGTATCCTCGAGGACATTCGCGCCAAAGCTGTCAAGTACCAGAAAACCATCTGCCTGCCCGAAGCGCTGGATGAACGCACCCTGCACGCGGCCGCCGGCTGCGCCGCCTTGGGGTTTGGCCCCATCGTGCTCATTGGCGATACCGACAAAATCGGGGCGAAAGCCAAGGAATGCGGCGCCGACATTTCCAAAGCGATCATCCGCGATCCGGCCAAGGATCCCGGGTACGACAAGGTCGTGGACACCCTGGTCGAACTCCGCGCCGCCAAGGGCATGACCCCGGAAAAGGCCCGCGAGGCCCTCAAGGACGAGGTGATGTACGGCGCGGTTCTCGTGAAGTTGGGCGAAGTGGACGGCTACGTGTCCGGTGCGGTGCACTCCACCGCCGACACCCTGCGCCCGGCGCTCCAGGTGATCAAGGCCCAGAAGGGCGTGAAGACCGTCTCCGCCTTCTTCATGATGGTGTTCCCGGAAAACCATCCTTACCATTCCACCCAGCCCGTCCTGTTCTACGCCGACTCCGGGCTGGTGCAGAACCCGTCGGCCGAGGAACTGGCGGACATCGCCATCGGTACCGCCAATTCCTGGCGGGCGCTCGTGGGCACCGAACCGGTGGTCGCCATGCTGTCCCATTCCACCAAAGGTTCGGCCAAGCACGCCGACGTGGACAAGGTGGTGGAAGCCACGGCCATCGCCAAGAAGGCCGCGCCGGATTTGGAGATCGACGGCGAGTTCCAGGCCGACGCCGCCCTCATCGCCGCCATCGGTTCCAAGAAGGCGCCGGGATCGAAAATCCCCGGCCGCGCCAACATTCTGGTATTCCCGGACCTCGACGCCGGCAACATCGCCTATAAGCTCACCGAGCGTCTGGCCGGCGCCACCGCCATCGGGCCGCTGATCTCCGGCATGGCCAAACCGGTCAACGATCTGTCCCGCGGCTGTAAGGCCGAGGACATTATCGACGCCGTCGCCGTCACCGCCTGCCAGGCTGCGGCGTTGTCGTAAGTGAGTGGCACCGGGATGGACGGTGGAGAGCGGGATGGCGTCCCGGCTGGCCGCGGTGGTGCGGCCCGGCAGGGGCTTCAAGACCCGGCCCAAATCCCGTACGTATTGGTGCGATCCCTTTCCCCCGGGAAAGGGTTTTTTATGGCTGCGCCCCCGGCGCCGGAAGTTCTGAACCGGGTGGGGAGCAATGAGGAGCCGACATGACGTCACCCGCCCTCTTGGTGGTGGAAAACGAAAAACCGTTCCACGGCGTGTCCGTGGGCAAGGATGGTCTGGCGCGGGGGCACCTGGTAGCCGCCACGGTGAGCGCCGGCTTCACCGACCTCCTGACCGACCCGGTGTACAGCGGTAAGCTGGTGTGTTTCACCTCGCCCCACGTCGGGAATTCCGGAGTGGTGCCGGGGGATCTCCAGAGCGACCGGGTGGCCGCCCGCGGGGTAATCGCCAAGGAGTTCAGCCGCATGGCGGCCAATCGCCTCGGCGTGCAGCCCATCTGCGAGTTCCTGGCGGAGCAGGGGGTGCCGGCCATCGAGGGGGTCGATACGCGCAGTCTGGCGGAAATCGTGGCGCGGCGGGGCATGGTGCGGGCCGTCCTCGGCTGCGGCGCCTTCGCCGATCCGGAGCTGCTCACCGGCGAGCTGGAATCCCAGGAAGTACGGCGGCTGGAGCGGTGCGGCGTCACCGAGCGCCGCCCCTGGCGGGAACCCGTCTCCGTCGCCCTGCGGCACCGGGTCGTGGTGCATGACTTTGGCGTAAAGCGCGGCTTTCTCACTCGACTCGCCGGCATGGGCTGCGCCATCACCCTGGTGCCCGGCGACGGGCCAGCCGACGCTACCCTGGGTGAAAACCCGGCCGGCGTGGTGTTTTCCGCCGGACCCGGCGTTCCCGCCGACCTGCCGGAGGCCATTGCCGCCGCCGCCGGCCTTATCGGGAAGGTGCCGCTGTGGGGCATCGGCATCGGAGCCGGCATCGTGGCGGAAGCCGCCGGCGCCACCACGGTGGTGAACAATCGGGGGCGCTTCGGCGCCCAGCCGGTCGGCCGCACCGGCAGCGCCTCCGGCGAGATGGCCATGCACTGCCAGGAATTCTGGATAGAAGGGGAATCCCTGGTCCGCGCCGGTCTGGACCCGACCCATCACAACCTGAACGACGGCGCGGTGGCGGGCTTCGCCTGCGGCCGGCGGCGCCTCATGGGCGTCCTCTTCCACCCTGAAGCCGAACCCGGGCCCCGGGACAGCCTGTACCTCTTCGACCGTTTCCACCACCTGCTGCGCGCCTAGAATTTTCCCGTAAGGAGCGGGTTTTCCATGCCAAAGCGAACCGACCTGAAAAAGATCGCGGTGATCGGCGCCGGCCCCATCATCATCGGCCAAGCCTGCGAATTCGACTATTCCGGCACCCAGGCCTGCAAGGCCCTGAAGGAGGAGGGCTACGAGGTTGTCCTGATCAATTCGAATCCGGCCACCATCATGACCGATCCCGGCACTGCCGACCGCACCTATATCGAACCGCTGACCCTGGAGGCGGTGGCGGCGGTGCTGCGCCGGGAACGGCCGCAGGCCCTTCTGCCGACGCTGGGGGGACAGACCGCCTTGAACACCGCGTTTCAGGTGGCCGATGCCGGCATTCTCGACGAACTGGGCATCGAACTCATCGGCGCCGATCGCGAAGTGATCCACAAGGCCGAGGACCGGGACGCCTTCCGCGAGGCGGTGCGGGCGGCGGGGGTGGACCTCCCTGCCTCCGGTCTCGCCCGGAGCATGGACGAGGCCATGCGGGTGGTGGCGGAAATTGGTCTTCCCTGCATCATCCGTCCCGCCTTCACCCTGGGCGGCACCGGCGGCGGCATGGCCTACAACCTGGAGGAATTCGCGCGCACCGCCCTGAGCGGTTTGAACGCCAGTATGGTCGGGGAGATCCTCATCGAGGAATCGGTGGTCGGCTGGAAGGAGCTGGAGATCGAGATGATGGCCGATTCCTCCGGCAACGGCATCGTCATCTGCACGGTGGAAAACGTCGACCCCATGGGCGTCCACACCGGCGACTCCATCACCGTGGCGCCGGCCCAGACCCTGACCGACGCCGAGATTCAGGCGATGCGGGAGAAATCCCTGCGCATCATGCGATCCATCGGCCTCCGCACCTCCGGCTGCAACATCCAGTTCGCCCAGAGCCCCGCCACCGGTCGCATGGTCGCTATCGAGCTGAATCCCCGCGTCTCCCGGTCGTCGGCCCTGGCGTCCAAGGCCACCGGCTTCCCCATCGCCAAGATCGCCGCCAAGGTGGCGGTGGGCTACCAGCTGACCGAGCTGCAGAACGACATCGTCCCGTCCCGCACCGCCTGCGCCGAGCCGGCCATCGACTACGTGGTGGTGAAAATACCCCGCTTCGCCTTTGAAAAATTCCCGGGCGCCGACGAGACCATTTCCATCCAGATGAAATCGGTGGGCGAGGTCATGGCCATCGGTCGGACCTTCAAGGAAGCGCTGCAGAAGGGTCTTCGCTCCATGGAAAACGGCCGTTTCGGTTTCGGCGGCGACGGCCGGGACCCGGCGCCGGAGCTCCTGGACGACGACCTGATCCGTAACCGCCTGGTGGTGCCCAACCGCGACCGGCTCTACTATATCCGCTACGCTCTGGAGCGGGGCATCACGCCGGAGGAGATCTTCGAACTCTCCGGCATCGATCCTTGGTGGACCCGGCAAATGCGGGAGGTCCTGGACGAGGAACAGGCGCTGCGGGGGCGGCAACTGGCCGACCTGACGCGGCAGGATCTGATTCGGGCGAAAGGATTCGGTTTTTCTGACGTCCAATTGGCCCACACCCTGGGGACGACGGAGGCGGCGGTCCGGGACCGGCGGCGGGAGCTGGACGTGCGCGCCTGCTACCGGCTGGTTGACACCTGCGCCGGCGCGGAACCGGCGAAGCATCCGTACTACTACGGCACCTACGGCGAGCGGGACGAGGCCCGGGCCGATACCGGCCGGGAAAAGATCCTCATCCTCGGCGGCGGACCAAACCGTATCGGCCAGGGCATCGAGTTCGACTACTGCTGCTGCCACGCCTCCTTCGCCGCCCGGGAGCTTGGCTATGAATCCTTGATCATCAACTGCAATCCGGAAACCGTCTCCACCGACTTCGACACCTCGGACCGCCTGTACTTCGAACCCCTGACGGTGGAGGATACCCTGGAGGTGGTGAATCGGGAACAACCCACCGGCGTCATCATCCAGTTTGGCGGCCAGACGCCCCTCAATATCAGCCGCGCCCTGGTGGAGGCGGGGGTGCCCATTCTCGGCACGCCGGTGGACTCCATCAGCCGGGCCTCGGACCGGGGCCAGTTCGCCGACCTCTTGCGGCGGCTGGGCCTCCGCCAGACGCCGAATGCCGTGGCCCATGCCCTGGATGCGGCGCTGGCGGCAGCGGAGGCGATCGGCTATCCGGTGCTGATGCGGCCGTCCTTCGTCTTGGGCGGCGCCAAGATGGAGATCGTCCACGACGCCGCCATGCTCCGGAAATATTGGGAAGAACTCCTGGTCTACTGCACCAAGGCCGACGTCACCATCAGCGAAAGCCGCCCGGTGCTGATCGACGGCTTTTTGGAAAATGCCACCGAGATCGACGTCGACGCCATCTGCGACGGCGCGGACGTCTACATCGCCGGCGTCATGGAGCATATCGAGCAGGCCGGCATCCATTCGGGCGATTCCGCCTGCTCCCTGCCGCCCCACAGCATCACGGCGGCGGTGCGGGCCGAATTGGAGGAAGCCACCGCCCGGCTGGCGCTGGAACTGGGCGTCAAGGGTCTCATGAACGTCCAGTACGCGGTCAAGGACGGGGATATCTATGTGCTGGAAGTAAACCCCCGCGCCAGCCGTACCGTGCCGTTTGTCTCTAAGGTGACGGGTGTGCCGGTGGCCCGCTACGCTACCATGGTGATGCTTGGCAAGCACCTCGCCGACCTCGGCCTCGACCGCCGGCGGCCGGATCCGGGGTATTACGGGGTCAAGGAGGCGGTGTTCCCCTTCAGCCGGTTCCTCCTGCCGCAGGCGGCGGTATCCGAGTCCGGCATCCCGCTGGCGACGGTGGACGCGGTGTTGGGGCCGGAGATGAAGTCCACGGGCGAGGGGAGGGGAATCGCCGTCACCCTGGACATGGCGTT